>JAGCXX010000043.1 GCA_017961115.1 Prevotella sp.
AGAAAGAGCGCGGAAGCCAAGTTGGCTACGGCACAGATGAACTACAAGAGAGAGGCTGGACTGAAAGAGAACAATGTGGTGTCGGATTTCTCTGTAGAGACCATGCGCAACGCATTGCTTGAAGCAGAAGCCGCTTTGGCCCAAGCGAAAGCTCAGGAGAACAATGCCCGCAACAGTCTCTCCTACACCATTGTGAGAAGTCCGCTCACTGGTGTGGCATCGATGATACCCTGGCATGTCGGTGCTTTGGTGAGCAGCAACATCAGCGAGCCATTAGTAACCGTTGCCGACGACCATGAGGTATATGCCTATTTTTCCATCACTGAGAACCACTCGCTCGACCTCATCAAACAATATGGCTCCATCAACCAATTCATCCTTCGGGCACCTGATGTGAAACTCAGACTGAGCAACGGCAATGACTATCCCCTCGCCGGGCATATAGATGCCGTCAGCGGTTCGGTGGACAGTTCTACGGGTTCAATTAACATGCGCGCCACTTTCCCCAACCCCAACAGGTTGCTCCACAATGGAGGAAGTGCATCCATCATCCTGCCCTCACGCCTCAGCAATTGCATTGTCGTGCCCCAGGAAGCGACTTACGAACTACAGAACAAAATCTTTGTATATAGGGTGGTCAACGGGATGACCAAGGCCACTCCAGTGGAGGTACACCGACAGAACAACGGGCGCGAATATATCATCGACAACGGACTCAATGTGGGTGACACCATCATCGCCGAGGGTGCCGGACTGCTGAAAGAAGGGGTGAAAATATGAATGTAAGGACTTTTATCGACCGTCCTATATTATCGGGCGTCATATCCGTGCTGATTGTGCTGGTGGGTGTGATTGCACTCATCCAACTCCCCCTGGAGCAGTTTCCCGAAATTGCTCCGCCCACCGTGCGCATCAATGCCAACTACACGGGAGCCAATGCCGAAACCGTGATGAAAAGCGTCGTCGTACCGTTGGAGGAAGCCATCAACGGAGTGGAAGGCATGATGTATATGTCGTCGAGAGCCTCCAACACCGGAAACGCCAACATATCTGTCTTTTTCAGGCAGGGAACAGACCCCGACATGGCTATGGTCAACGTGCAAAACAGGGCCGCCACTGTCCAGGGAAGGTTGCCCAGCGATGTGGTGAAGGGCGGTCTGACCGTCAGAAAGCGGCAGTCGAGCAACATCAAGCAGATTACGGTGTACAGTCCAGACGACACCTTCGACCGCACTTTCCTCGCCAACTATACGAAAATAAACATCGAACCCCGCCTGAGCCGCATAGCAGGCGTCGGTGAAGTGAATGTCATCGGTGCCGACTACTCCATGCGCATTTGGCTCGACCCACTGAAGATGGCACGCTATGGCATCACACCCGCTGACGTCAGCAAGGTGCTCAGCGAACAAAACGTGGAAGTAGCGACTGGTACATTAGGCGCAGACTCCCCCAACACTTTTCAGTATATCCTCAAATATCGCGGAACCTACGAAGAAGAGCAAGGATATGAGCAGATGGTCATTCGTTCCCTGCCCAATGGTGACGTGCTCCGCATAGGAGACATCGCAAAAGTAGAGTTGGGTTCTCAGAACTACAACTACATCGGTGAGACCAACGGGCATCCAAGTGTCAACGTCTCCATCAATCAAGTCTCCGGTTCCAACGCCAATGAGATAATCGAGCAGATTGACCGTGAGGTGGAAGAGATACGTGCCGGACTGCCACCTGGAATCGCCATCGATGACCTTGAGTCGAAGAAAGATTTTCTGGATGCCTCCATCAAAAGCGTGCTCAAGACCCTTTTAGAGGCTCTGTTGCTCGTCATCCTCGTGGTATATCTCTTCCTGCAGAGTTTCCGCTCCACAATAATACCAGCCATAGCCATCGGCGTGTCGCTCATCGGCACGCTTGCCGTCCTCTATGCCATAGGTTTCTCGCTCAACATGCTCACACTGTTCGCCCTGGTGCTCGTCATCGGCACCGTGGTCGATGATGCCATTGTGGTGGTTGAGGCCGTGCAGGCGAAATTTGACGAGGGAGAACGGTCAGCCTACGAAGCCACAACGAAAGCCATGGGCGGCATCACCTCGGCGCTCGTCACCACCACCTTAGTATTCATGGCGGTCTTCGTGCCAGTCTGCTTCATCAATGGTGTGACCGGCACTTTCTACACCCAGTTCGGACTCACAATGGCTATCGCCGTCGCCATCTCCCTCTTCAACGCCCTAACCCTGTCGCCTGCCCTTTGTGCCCTGATTATGACCCCCCACGCCGATGAGGAGCAAGGAGAAAAACTGAGTTTCTCGTCCCGTTTCCACATCGCTTTCGACTCCGCTTTCCACCGCGTTGTGCTCAAATACAAGAGGATGGTCGGTTGGCTGTTCCGCCACAAATGGTTGCCCGCCCTTTTGGTGGTCGTGGCAGCTGTGGGCCTTGCCCTTCTGATGAAGAGCACAAAAACCGGACTGGTGCCAAAGGAGGACATGGGCACCATTTATGTCAACGTACAATCCTCACCCGGTTCGACATTGAGACAAACCTACGGCATCATGAAGGAAGTGGAGAAACGCATCAACGACTTGCCTCAGATACGCATGTACTCACTCGTAGCCGGCAACAGTGTCGGTTTCGACCAGTCATCCTCCAGTGGCAACTTCACCCTCAAATTGAAAAACTGGAACGAGCGGAAAGGAAAAGACGACGATGTGGATGCCATCACCGAGGAAATCTACAAGCGCACCTCCGACATCTCCAATGCAAAAATACAGGTAAGCACTCAGGCCATGCTGCCAGGTTTTGGACGCACGAACGGGTTTGAAGTACACCTACAGGATAAGAAGGGAGGCACCATCGAGGAGTTGATGGCAGAAACCAACCATCTCATTAATGCCCTCAACGAACGGCCTGAGATCAGCCGCGCCTTTACCAATTTCTCCCTGAACTACCCCCAATACCGTGTCGAGGTGGATGCTGCGTTGTGCAAACGGCATGGAGTGTCGCCCAACGACGTGCTGTCAGCCCTGCAGGGATATATAGGTGGTCTGTATGCCTCCAATTTTGTAAGGTTCACCAAACTATACCGCGTGATGGTGCAAGCCTCACCAGAATACCGATTGGATGAAGAATCACTCAACAACATCTTTGTCCAGACCAGCAGCGGAGAGATGGCCCCCATCGGTCAATACCTCACCCTCACCCGTGTGTTTGGTTCTGAGACCCTATCACGCTTCAACCTGTTCCCCTCCATCGTACTGAACGGCATGCCCGAGGAAGGTTACAGTACCGGACAAGCCATTGACGCCATCAGGGAGGTGACGGCAGAGGTACTGCCAGAAGGGTATGGATACGAGTTTGGCGGCATGACCCGTGAAGAGGCTGCTGCGGCAAATACCACCACACTGGTATTCATCATCTGCATCATCTTCATCTACCTTATCCTTTGCGCACTTTATGAAAGTCTGCTGATACCCATGGCGGTGATTCTCAGCGTGCCTTTCGGACTGGCAGGTTCATTCATTTTCGCACAGATATGGGGATTGGAGAACAACATCTACATGCAGACCGGACTCATCATGCTCATCGGACTACTGTCGAAGACAGCCATCTTGCTGACGGAATATGCCTCTGAGCGCCGCCGCCATGGAATGGGCATTATCGAAGCGGCTCTCGATGCCGCCGGAGTGCGTCTTCGTCCAATCCTGATGACCTCGATGACGATGGTGTTTGGTCTTCTGCCACTTGCCCTTGCCACCGGAGTGGGTGCCAATGGCAATCAGTCGCTCGGTGTGGGTACCATCGGCGGCATGCTCATCGGCACCATCTCACTGCTATTCATCGTTCCCGCACTTTTTGTGGTCTTCCAGACGATTGAGGAAAAGATAAAAAAATGAAAAATAATGGCCTCATGATTCATCAAGAACTCATGAGGCCATTGCTTAGTGGTGTGTGCAGTTATCAATAGAAATTGAAGTAACGGCGTGCGTTGTTGTAACTGATGTCCTCCACCATGCGGGAAAGCGACTCGATGTCATAAGGCAGGAGACCCATCTCCACGTCGTTGCCCAACAGGTTGCAAAGCAGACGGCGGAAATACTCATGGCGCGGATAGGACAAGAACGACCTTGAGTCGGTCAGCATGCCCACGAAGCGGCTGAGGAGTCCCAGCACAGAGAGTGCGTTCATCTGTCTGGTCATTCCATCAAGCTGGTCGTTGAACCACCAACCAGAACCAAACTGTATCTTACCCGGGCATGAACCATCCTGGAAATTGCCAAGCATGGTGGCTATCACCTCGTTGGCGCAGGGATTGAGCGTATAGATGATAGTGCGGGTGAGTTTGCCCTCTGTATTGAGATGGTTGAGGAAGTTGCTCATGGCACGAGCGGTGTTGAACTCACCAATGGAGTCGAAACCTGTATCGGGACCGAGGCGGTCGAACATGAGGCTGTTGTTGTCGCGGATGGCACCATAGTGGAACTGCTGAGTCCAATTGCTGTCATAGTCCATCTCAGCCATTACGGTGAGGAAGCAGTGCTTGTATTGGCGAGCCTCATCGACGAGCAAAGACTGTCCGCGCATAGCTTTGGAGAAGATAACCTCTATCTGACTGTCGGTGTAGGGCTCGTCATAGAACTCCTCTATGCCATGGTCACTCAGCCGGCATCCATTCTCATGGAAGAAATCATGGCGTTTCTGCAAAGCATCGACCATGTCCTTAAAGGTATTTATTTCCATGTCGGCTACCTCTGCCAACTTTTTCACGTAAGCGGCGAACTCCGGTTTCTCGATGTTCATCGCCTTGTCGGGACGCCATGCCGGAATCATCTTGATTTCAAAACCACTCTCACGGGTCTGCTTGTGGAAACGGAGGTCATCGACAGGGTCGTCGGTGGTGCATACACACTCCACATTATAGCGGCGCATGAAGCCACGTGCAGTATACTCAGGCAGTTTGAGTTTTTCGTTGCACTCATCGAAAATCTCTCGGGCAGTTTTGGGACTGAGCAGTTTTTCGATGCCGAAAGCCGTCTTCAACTCAAGGTGCGTCCAGTGATACAACGGATTGCGGAAAGTATAAGGCACAGTCTCAGCCCATTTCTCGAACTTCTCCCAGTCGGAGGTGTCGGTACCGGTGCAGAAGCGCTCATCAACACCATTGGTGCGCATGGCGCGCCACTTGTAGTGGTCACCACCAAGCCAAACCTCAGTAATGGACTTAAACTTGTGGTCGGTAGCTACCATCTCAGGGATGAGGTGGCAGTGGTAATCGATGATGGGCATGCGTGAAGCATGATTGTGGTAAAGTTCCTGCGCAGTTTTGGTTTCAAGCAGGAAATTCTCGTCCATGAACTTTTTCATAAGTAAGTAAGATAAAACTGTTTATAGTTGATGTTACGTTTTTAAGGCTGTTTTAGTTTTGCAAATTTACAAAAAAAGTTTTGAAAAGCGGAAACAAATCCTTATATTTGCAGTAAAAATTACGCAAACGATGTCGTACGATTCATCCACCACCACATCCGCTGGACTTACATCACCAAGAGGCAAGGTGCTGCTCATCTACACGGGAGGCACTATAGGCATGGGGTGCAATCCCCGCACCCATGCTCTGGAACCATTGGATTTCAATCATTTGGTAGACAATCTCCCAGAGTTCAAATACCTGGAGACAGGCATCGACACCTATTGCTTCACCCCACCCGTTGACTCCAGCGATATGAGTCCGCAGTTGTGGGCCGAACTGGTGAAGCTCATCTCTGACCGCTATGACGATTACGACGGTTTTGTAATTCTCCACGGCACCGACACGATGGCATACACCGCCTCCGCTTTGTCTTTCATGTTGGAGAATCTTACGAAGCCTGTCATTCTGACTGGCAGCCAATTGCCCATCGGACAGTTGCGCACCGATGGCAAGGAGAACTTAGTGACTAGCATCGAACTCGCCTCCGCCTGCCACCCCGACGGACGTGCCATCGTACCTGAGGTATGCATCTATTTCGGCGGTCGCCTATTGCGAGGCAACAGGGCAACAAAACAGTCGGCAGATGGTTTTGACGCCTTCGCAACCTTCAACTACCCTGTCCTCTGCCATGCAGGAGTGAACTTCGTGTATCACGACCACCACATCCTCAAACCCGACTACAGCCGCGGCATGACACCACACACTGCAATGGACACCAATGTCATTGTGCTGTCGCTGTTTCCAGGCATACAAGAGTGTTTTCTGCGCCATGTCCTTGAAGCACCAGAACTACGGTCCATCGTGATGCGCACCTTCGGCAGCGGCAACGCGCCTCACAGTCCAGGACTGATGCAGTTGCTGAAAGAGGCGAGTCTCCGCGGTGTCACGGTGGTCAACATCAGCCAGTGTGTGTCGGGGGCGGTGGAGATGGTGCGTTACAACACCGGTCTGCAGTTGCAGGATGCCGGAGTGGTGAGCGGATACGATGGTACGGTGGAGAGCGCGGTGACCAAATTGATGCATCTGCAGGCCCGCTACAGCGACCCCCAACTCATCAGGGAATACATGAACCAATCGCTCTGCGGGGAAATAAGTGTATAAAATTGATAGTTGATCATTGAAATTTGTTCGATTGTCGGCTGCAATATACCAAAACATATATTCAACAACAAAATTATAAAACAAACATACATTGTTTCATTTAAAAACCAAGAACCTATGAAAGAACTGAAAGGAACCAAGACCGAGCGCAATTTGCAAGAGGCCTTTGCCGGTGAGAGCCAGGCACGCAACAAGTACACCTATTGGGCATCAAAGGCCAAGAAAGACGGCTATCAGCAGATAGCAGCCATCTTTGAGGAAACCGCCAACAACGAGAAGGAACACGCCAAGATGTGGTTCAAACTGCTTGAAGGCGGCAGCATCCGTGCCACGACCGACAATCTCCTCGCCGCTGCTGAGGGAGAGAATTTTGAGTGGACGGACATGTATGAGCGCATGGCCTGTGAGGCCGAGGAAGAGGGATTTGACGAGATTGCCGCCAAATTCCGTGCCGTGGCTGCCATCGAGAAGCACCATGAGGAGCGCTACCGCCGTCTGCTGAAAAACATCGAGGATGGTATTGTATTCTCACGCGACGGCGACTGCATCTGGCAATGCCGCAACTGCGGACACATCGTCATTGGCAAGGCTGCTCCCGAAATGTGTCCTGTCTGCGACCATCCGCAAAGCTACTTTGAGTTGGTAGCCCAGAACTATTGATATTTTTATCGATTTTCAACAAAGATACAGAGGTACAGAGAATCCATTTTTCTCTGTATCTCTTTTTTGATTATCCAAAAATCTAAACAATGATACGGGTTTTGTGGTAATTCTCTCGGAACTCCGAGGGAGAGCATCCCTTTTTCTTCTTAAAAATACGGTTGAAATTGCTTAGGTTGTTGAAACCGCAGCTAAAACTAATTTCTGAGATGCTTCTTGCTGTATCAACCAACAGCCTTGATGCAGCGCCCAACCTCATGTCGATGATATAGTCGGTGAGGTTGCGGCCTGTGTGCAACTTGAAGAAACGGCTGAAGGCACTTGTACTCATCCCCGCGATGTCGGCCAACTGCGCCAGCCGAATCTCATCCATGTAATTCTTGCTTATAAAATTTTTTACTTTTAGAATCCGCCTACTGTCGTCCTCAACAGCAATCTTGGCGAAACTGGATGAAGCCAAGGGACGTGCCCCGCTGCACTTGGAGAGTTCGTAGAGGATGGTGAGGAACTGTATGACTGCATAAAACCCCTCCTTAACAGAACTCAGTGTATCCAATTTGTCATAAACTTTCATGATGGCACTCACTGGGAAACAAAGTCCTTTACGCGCCTCATTGAACATCTTCTGCAAGGAAAGGAATGGCGTCTTGCCCAGGAAAGAGTCTTCACCTAGAGGGAAATCAAACTGCACCGTGATTTCCCTTATATCATCACTTTTGCACTCATGCTGCTCCCACACATGCTCCAAATCGGGACTGGTGATGAGCACCAGGTCATATTCCCCAATCACCTCACTGCTATCGCCTACAATCCGCCTGACACCAGCGGCATGTTCAACGAAATTAAGTTCGAAGACCTCATGGTTGTGAATGGGATAGGTGAACTCTTTCTTGCGCCTGTCGGCAATATAGAGCATATCCTTTCCCATAAGGGGAGTGATTTCGTGCAAGATTCTCCTTTCATCCATACACCAACAGAGAATAAAAAAATTGGATAAACGTCAGAGTTGGAGACCTTTCAGAATCTCGCTCATCTTCTGGATGGTAGTAACCCTTGTTGGCACAAGCGGGAGCCTCAGCACATTCTCAATAAAGCCCATCTCATGAAGGAGAGCCTTCACACCTGCTGGGTTGCCGTCAACGAAAAGCAAGCTGTAAAGGTCAGTGAACTTATGGTGGATTTTGCGCGCTGCCTCATACTCATTGTTAAACTCCAGTCTGATCATGCGCGAAAACTCCTTAGGCAGGGCATTGCCGATAACCGAAATCACACCCACAGCACCGCTTGCCACCATGGGATAAGTGAGTGCGTCATCGCCGCTGATGATATCGAAACGCTCCGGCTTATGCTTGATGATCTCATCGACCAGTTCCAAACTACCGCTTGCCTCCTTGATGGCAACGATATTGTCGCAGTCGTTGGCAAGTCGACAAGTGGTTTCTGCTCTCATCAGGACACCGGTACGTCCTGGCACATTGTATAAGACCACCGGCAGTCGCGAAGCCTCAGCAATGGTCTTGAAATGTTGGTAAAGTCCTTCTTGGGAGGGTTTGTTGTAATATGGACAGACGCTCAGCACACCGTCGATACCCTTGAAGTCACCGTCGCGCAGTTGTTCCACCACATAAGCGGTATTGTTGCCTCCACACCCCATCAGAATGGGCACACGCCCTTTCACCTGTGCAACAATTTGCATTCTGATGCGTTGTTTCTCCTCTTCAGTGAGGCATGGTGTCTCGCCTGTGGTCGCCAGGATGCAGAGGAAATCTGCTCCGTTGTTGAGTTGATAGTCAACCAATCTCTCTATCGCCTCATAATCGACACTTCCATCCGTTTTGAATGGTGTGACCAATGCGATACCCAATCCTTTGAAAATATTCTGAGCCATAACAATTTAACAACAAATAAGCAGCTGAAGCGACTTTCTGTTCAGCATTTGCGGTGCAAAGTTACGAATTATCAGCGTAAAAACGACATAAAAAACGATGATTCGCAAAAAAGAATGAAAAAAAGTCTATAAGGAGCAAAGCTCAAACCTTATTCCTCTTGGGTTTGTCGTTTTTGTGAAAAAGCTTCCATAGCACATCGATGATGTTGCGTGCGGGAATAGTGACAATCTCATTATTCTCATCACACACAACAAGTGTGTAGCCTTTTATCATCTTGTCCTGCAGCATCCGCTGCTCGGCCAATTCCAATCCTATCGTCAGTTGTTCAGACAGTATTTTTAATTCTTTTTCAGACATAACTTTTCATTTGATTGAACAATGAATTGGCAACCACTTTGGTTTTCCAGTCTTTCCCACCTCGAGCTATTAATTTTCTTGGTATGGAACTATTGTCATAAATCATCCAAAGGTCTACGGAGTTCATGAAAATATTAAATAAATTGGCTATGCCCCTAAAATATCTGCGGCGCACATCTTCCTCAGGTACATTGTGCCCACCTTCTGACACCCTCTGTGCCACCCTTTTTACCGCTAGATCGGGAGAATTGAGCCAAAAGTACAGGATAACAACTGCATAACCATTCTGAGAAGCACGCTTCACCAACTGATGATAGGAACGAGTAGAGAGCGTTGTCTCAATGGCGAACGTCTCCTCCCGCTCCAACAACTCATCAATACGGCGGAGCATGTATCTTCCTGCCTCCCTGGCCACACTTTCCGGATTGAAGGGAGATATACCCAGCGCAATTTTGTCAGCATTTACGAACTCTTTGCAGTTGAGTTCTGTCAACACATCATAGGCGGCGGTCGTCTTGCCCGCCCCATTACATCCGCTGAGTATAAACAACATTTTATTCATAATCGCTTACAAAGATACGTTTTTTTTTGCAATGTTCATCATTTACCGCACAAAAAAAAAGATGTTGCCCTATTCTCATTTTTTTTAATCCTAAAATCCGCAACTAATAGTTATGCGGTCTAAATTTGCTGTCAGATACCCAATTTGATGATTCTCACGTCGTTATAAACGTGTTTATGCATGGTTTTTGCCCACCTTCCCCTTACCCCAATAAGCATTGCAGGGGC
>JAGCXX010000044.1 GCA_017961115.1 Prevotella sp.
TCATGATTTTTTTGAAAGGAGTTTAGGAGTATGATTTTGGGGAGTTTAGGAGTTTAGGAGTTTGGGAGTTTAGTCGTATGATTTTTTAGGAGTTTAGGAGTCTAGGAGTTTGGGAGTTTAGACATATGATTCTTTTTGAGGAGTTTGGGAGTTTGGGAGGGGCAAGAATAGTTCATAGTTCATAATTCATAGTTCATAGTTATATGCAAATTGGGAGTTTAGACTCATCCTTTCCTTACGGGGTCGCAGGTGAGGTCGCAGCCCAGTTTCTTGAGGATTTTGCGGTCGATTTCGCTCAGCATCACCGTGCAGTGAATCTGTGCTCCACGGAGTTGGGGAAGGCACTCCAGTGCGCGGCGGCAGTTCTCATCATGAGGTGACAGCACGGAGATGGCCACCAGCACCTCGTCGGTGTGCAGGCGTGGGTTTTTCCCTCCGAGATACTCAATCTTTGTTTTCTGGATGGGTTCTATCATGCTCTGGGGTATCAGTTTCACCTCATGGTCGATGCCTGCCAGATGTTTCGTCACATTGAGCAAGAGGGCGGCGCAACAGCCGAGCAGCGGGCTCGACTGCGAGGTAATGATGGTGCCATCGTCCAACTCGATGGCGGCAGAGGTGTGACCGCTGGCAATCTTGCGCTCATTGGCCGCCACCGTGGTGCGGCGGTTGGCAGTGGTGATTTTCAATTGGTTGAAGAGCATCTGTATCTTGTGCACTTCTTCATCGTTGCAGGCACCGTCGGCAAATTTGTTGGTAGCAGTGTAGTAGCGTCGGATAATCTCTGCCTCAGAGGCTTTACGGCACACCTCGTCGTCGCAGATGCAGAATCCCACCATGTTGACCCCCATGTCGGTGGGCGACTTGTAGGGATTCTCGCCATAGATGCCGTCGAAAAGGGCATTGAGCACAGGGAATATCTCTATGTCACGGTTGTAGTTGACGGCGACCTTCCCGTAAGCATCAAGGTGGAACGGGTCGATCATGTTCACGTCGTTGAGGTCGGCAGTGGCAGCCTCGTAGGCGACATTGACGGGATGTTTCAGGGGGAGACTCCAGACAGGGAAGGTTTCGAACTTGGCGTAGCCAGCATGTACGCCGCGCTTGTTCTCACCGTACAGTTGGCTGAGGCAAACCGCCATCTTGCCGCTGCCGGGGCCTGGGGCGGTGACGACGACCAACGGACGCTCGGTCTGCACGAATTCATTTTTGCCGAATCCCTCATCGGAGGCGATGAGCGCCACATTGTGTGGGTAGCCATCTATTAAATAATGTATATAGGTCTTGATGCCCATCCGCTGTAGGCGCTGACGGAAGGTGTCGGCTGCCCGCTGTCCGGTGTAGTGCGTGATGACGACTGACCCCACCATGAATCCGCGCTCCATAAAGGCATCGCGCAGACGGAGCACGTCCTCGTCGTAGGTAATGCCGATATCGGCCCGTGTCTTGTTGGTCTCAATGTCATCCGCGCTGATGACGATGACAATCTCTATGCTGTCGCTCAGTTGTTGGAGCATGGACAACTTGCTGTCGGGCTTGAATCCTGGGAGAACCCTTGAGGCATGGTGGTCGTCGAACAGTTTGCCACCCAGTTCCATATAAAGTTTTCCACCAAACTGAGAAATGCGCTCTCTGATATGTTCGGACTGTATCCTTACATATTTGTCATTGTCAAAACCTATTTTCATTGTTAGTTGTTCCTTTTACGGATGCAAAAGTAATAAAAATATCGAAAAAAACGTGTCTGCAATGACATTTTATTCGTCCTTATCATCAACTCATTTTTCAGAATATCCTATATATTCAAAGAAGAGCTTTTTCAATCCACGGCGGAAACAAGCTTGGTTGAACACCAATTGTCCCCAGTTGCCTTCCACGAGCACCCATCCTTGGGCGGTGTGGGCAAAGTCAAATGCCACATAGAGGTGTCCTTTGGGCATGGCACGATGGATTTCCTCGGTCAGGCGGCAGAGGTTTTCCCATTCCGGAACTTGCCATCCAGAGAACTTGATGCCTGAGTCGGGATGTGCGTCATAGCGATGTCCCTCATCGTCGATGCAGAAATCCAACAGACGTCCAGTTGACTCATCAACTCCAACCACTATACCGCCGCTTCCGGCATTGTCGACAATGGCACCTGCTCTGCCGGCACGGAGGAAGGGAGTCATCAAGTGGTGCTCCCCAGAAGCGGTGATGAAAGAAGGCATGCGGACCGTGTTGACTGAGGTGGGGTTCCATGACGCCATTTCCTCTGTCTGATGGATGACCTCTTCCACAATCCATGAGCCATGGGTAATCAACTTGTCGTAAATCATCTGCGCCTTTTCAGGAGAAGTGCAATCCAGAAGATAAGTATTCTGACCGTAGTTTCCCTCCAACGGCTTCACAAAGAACTTGGAATGTTTGGTGGCAAAATCCATGAAGTCGGATGCTGGGGTATCTTTGCCCACTTTGCATGCCTCTCTCTTGAAATAAGGTTTTGTCAGTTGATAGAACCTCCACTTGTCTCTGTGGTCTTTTTTCAAATCCTTGCCGAAGAACTTGTGCAAAATAATCCATCGTTCATTGTCGTTGATGTATTCCTGACGGGTATGGTAGTCAAGTTTCTCAAAATCATACAAGATATATTCCAAGGGATGTATGCCATTGACTAACTTACTTTTTATCATGTCATTCTCTATTTTCTTGCAACGCTGGGCATCGTTTGGGCCTTCAGAGTCAAGATATAAGGGAAGGTATTTTTTGATGGCTCGTTCCAGACTAGGGAACACGTGTTTGCAGATGGTATAGCCATGCCATTTCAGTAAAATGATTTCAAAAGGCAAGATGACATTCTCATAAAAACGTAGTCCAGCTTTGTTTTTCTCCAGCATACGGCGGAAGAAGGAATCAATGCCACAAAAGATTTTTTCAGTCATTTTGTTTAAATATCTTATTTGATGTTGTAGGTTGATATTCTTACCATTCCAAAAACGTGATTATCCTCATTTTATTATGTGAGAACAATAAGGTATTTAGGAGTTGTGGAGTTTAGGCATGACAATGTTAAAACAACGGTTTAGCATGGCTGTACTACTGTGCTCTTGAAACATATGAAAAAAAATGTGTTACATGGCTAAAAGAGTTTTATTAAAAAATATGCCATCTTTGCAAAATAAACCTGACTTAAGATAAGCAATTACAAAAACACTAAAACTTGATAACATGAAAAAGACCTTATTGTCAACTATGCTCCTGTGCTGCGCATGTATGATGCAGGCACAGACAGAACCACTGAAAACCTCCACGGTATTTAATGACGATGGAACAGTGACGTTCTATTACCAAAACAAAAACGCCAAAGAAGTGCAGGTGGACGTGCAGTTTGCCGGGCGCAAACCCATGGAGCTGAAAGATGCGCAAAGCGGACTGTGGACAGCAACGCTCGGACCGGCTGCCCCCGATATGTATCCCTATTGCTTCGTCGTAGATGGTATCAGTGTCATGGACCCTCTGTGCGACCAATATTTCCCCAATGAGGGATTCAAGAACAGTTTGCTGGAGATTCCGAGCAAGAAAGGACCGCTTCTGCATGATGTGCAGAAAGTGATGCATGGAACGGTGGAGTATGTCAATTACTATTCCCAAAGTCTGCAGGCTACCAACCACGCTGTGGTTTACCTCCCGCCGACCTATCAGCGAAGCCGTACGAAGAAATACCCCGTCTTTTATCTTATCAGTGGCACAACCGACACCGAAGAGGTGTATTACAAGGTTGGTCGCATCAATTACATCCTCGACAACTTGCTGGCACGTGGCGAGGCAGAGGAGATGATAGTGGTGCTGCCCTACGGCAATCCCTCCAAACTCATGCCAGCCATGCAAGGTATGGGCGGTTTCCCAAGGGGTGGCGGCAGAATGGGCGGTTTCCCCGGTGGCATGCCCAACGGCGGTGGCTTCCCTGGTGGCGGTCAGATGCCTTCTGGTGGTTTCCCCGGTGGAGGAATGCCTAATGGTGGCGGTTTCCCCGGTGGTGGCCAGATGGGTGCCATGCCTAACGGTGGCGGCTTCCCAGGAGGTGGAATGCCAGGTGGTGGTGCCAGAATGGGAGGCGGTATGCCCGGTGGAATGGGCATGATGTTCGGACGTGACCTCTTCAGCCTCGACCTCATCAATGACTTGATGCCATATGTTGAGGAACACTACCGCACTATTGCCGACCGTGACCACAGGGCAATCGGCGGTTTCTCAAGAGGTGGCAACCAGGCACTCTCCAATGGCCTGAACAATCTCGACAAGTTCTCCTACCTTTGCAGCTATAGTTCGTTCACCTCAACTGACATTGCCAATGTCTACGACAATGCCGAGGACACCAACAGCAAGATTCATCTCTTCTGGTTGGGTGTTGGTACCGACGACTTCCTCTATGGTACTGCCCGCGACTACATGGAGTTTCTTGACAAAAAGGGCATCCGCTCAGTGAAGGAGTTCACCAGCGACAAATACGGTCATACGTGGATGAATGCGAAGTATTTCCTCGATAAGTCGCTGAGGCTTCTCTTCCGTCCTCAGGCAGCTGAAGAGGCAATGAAAAACGGCAAGCCGGCACCTGCTGCCACGGGCAACGAACAGCAGTTCACCGGTGAGACCATGGCACGTCTCTTCCCACGTCCCATCATTTCACCCGAATACAAGAAATCGAGCATCGTCTTCCGCTTCAAGGCTCCTGATGCCAAGTCGGTGGCAGTTGTGGGTGAACTCTATGGCCAGCCCATGCAGATGAAGAAAGACGACGATGGTGTGTGGTCGGTAGAGATTAAGGACCATGCTATGGAGACGTTCACATACTATTTCCTCGTGGACGGCACTCAGGTGGCTGACCCCAACAATATGTATCTCGCCCCATCGAAAGGGTTCAAACCGAGCATCGCCAGTCATCCGTCGTCAGATTACAACTTCGCCAAGATGGGCAATATTGAGCATGGCGAACTGAGTTACAACATCCAGAGCAATGAGGCATGGTATATCTCACACATGAGCAACCAGCATGGGATGCCCATCTTCATCCAACTCATACCTGGAAAGGACGACACCATAGAGAGCTGGTTCAAGGTGGGTGGCGCCAATGCCATTGCTGATGTGCTTATCAACAAGAAGAAGACAAAGCCATGCATCATCACCACCAGCAGTCTAGATTTCATTCAGAAATCAGACGACCCCAACAAGCCTACCATTCACACTCTGCGTGCCGATGATTACAAAACCTGGGCTGAACGCAGAAAGGCGCTTGAGACTTTATTGCTCAAGCTGAAGTAGTCAATTGTGATAGACAATTCAAAAACAGGGACAATTCAACTTGAAAATGTCTCTGTTTTTGTTTGTAAAGGAAAAAAATACCCAATAGTGTTACATTTCGTAAATTTTTCGTTTCGTTTTGTTGCACGTGGAAATATTTTTTAATAATTTTGAAACGCGCAACAAAGACTATTCATTATTTAATAATTACCTTTGCAAAAAACTAATTTGCGAGATAAACAAATATTTTTATGGTAACCGAAATGAAATTTTGGAGTCATCGCCGAAATGGGCTTTTAGCAGCTTGTTTCTTGTTGGCTGCTGGTTTGACCATGAACTCCTGTACTCAGTATGACTTGGATGAGCGCGACCCAGAAGGTTGGGGAGCGAGCATCTACAGTTGGCTTGAGGAGAATGGCAACTACACCAACACGGTGAGGATGATTGAGGACTTGGGTTACAGGGAGGTTTTGGCGAAGACGGGTTCGAAAACCCTCTTTGTCGCCGATGACGATGCCTATGCCCGATTCTTCCAGAACAACAGTTGGGGAGTGAGAAGCTATGAGCAGTTCTCCCTCTCACAGAAAAAGCTGCTGCTCTTCGGCAGCATGATGGACAACTCGATGCAGCTCAACAGTCTGCCGAGCGTTGAGGGAACACCTCCAAGGGAAGGTGAGTGTATGAGAAGGTTTGCTTCCAGTACTCCTTACGATTCCGTGACCATCCTCAATGCAAGTCAGATGCCCGACAATCCTTATTGGGCACGTTACAGGGCTTCCGGCAAACCTATGGTGTGCATGACCGACAATTCTGTCGTTCCGTTGGTGCAGTTCATCGAGAAGCAGTTGGTGAACAAACGCATCACCAACAGCGACTATGATTTCCTGTACAACAACACGACGCATCGCGCTCCTGGTGATGCCAGTGTCAATGGCGTGCAGGTGGAGACACCCAACATCAAGTGCTCCAACGGATTCATCCATAAAATGAGTGAGGTGATTACCCCGCTGCCCAACATGGCTGAATTGCTCGCCACCAAGAAGAACGTGTCGGTGTTCAACAAACTGATGAACCGTTTCTGCGCTCCTTATTGGGTAGGTGAAGCCGCCACCACACAGTATAATTATCTATACAACGCCAATGTGGACTCCGTCTTCCAAAAGCGCTATTTCTCTGAGAAGTCTCAGAACGGTGACCCTGTGGGTGCCACTCCCGACAACAAGGCTGTGAACGGACAGCTTAAGTTCGACCCAGAGTGGAACGCCTACTACGCCGGTCTCGACGATCAGGGTGGCAACATCGCCATGCAGCGTGACATGGCTGTCATCATGGTACCCAGCGACCAGGCGATGGCAGAGTATTGGGATACAGGAGCAGGAAAGGTGCTCAAGGATTATTATGGCACATGGGACAGAGTGCCCGATGATGTGGCAGTGAAACTGCTCAACAACAACATGCTCAGTTCGTTCATCTCGTCGGTGCCTTCCAAGTTCAGCGGCATCCTCAATGACGCCAACGACCCCATGGGAGTGGAAATCAGTGCCATCGACTCCGTCTACTTAGGCTGCAACGGTGCCATCTACCTGACCAACCGCGTCTATTCTCCCACAGCATATGTCAGCGTGTCGTTCCCAGCACTGGTCAATGAGACCATGAAAATCGTGTACTGGGGTATCGAGCAGTTGCAGTATAATGTGTACCTCAACTCCCTCAACTCATATTACAGTTTCTTCATTCCCACCAACAATGCAATGCTCGAGTACATCGACCCCTGCTCATATGGAAAGAACCAGACACAGCTGTTCCGATTCCACTATGATGCTTCCAGGGTCAATGTGGCAGACCGAGTATGGGCCAGCATCTGGAACTATGATACGGAGACGGGAACAGTGGGCGATTCCATCGGAATGGCCAACAACGACCAAGTGAGAAACCGACTCAAGGACATCCTGGAGACACATATCGTGATTGGAAACGTAGAGGACGGTCATGAGTATTATCGCACCAAGGGCGGCACCGAAATCCGCGTCAATAACGTGAAGGCAGGTGTTGGCGGTATGACCGTAGAGGGCAGTTACCAGACCAATGAGGGTGAGCCCCTCCGCATCAGTGAGATTTACGACCAGACCGAAGGCGGCAACGGAAAGAGCTACATCCTCGATGGGCAACCCATCCTTGGCACCCGCCGCACCGTTTACGACCAATTGGCCGAGAGACCAGAGTTCTCCAAGTTCTTCGAGCTCATGGAGGGCAGTGGAATCTTTGAGCAAATCCACAACAACAGAAATGCCTGCGGTGGTACCAACGTTTCGGTGTTCAACACCTATCATTATACAATATATGTGCCTACCAATGAAAGCATCGAGGAACTGCAGCGTCAGGGTAAGCTCCCCACATGGGAGGCTGTCGAGGCATTGGAGGAGGCAGGAGATGTCTTGGGCAAGAGCCGCGACTCCCTACTGATTGCCAACTTCGTGAAATACCATATTCAGGACAACGCACTCTTCATTGGAGCTCAGGAAGATTCCGGCGATTTCGAGACGGCAGTCATCGACCCCTCGACAGAACGCTTCTACAGACTTTCAGCAAGGTTGTCGGATGGTGAAATCGTCATCGTCGACCATGCCGGCAATACGCGTCGTGTGCTGACCAGCAACCCCAACCTTTATAATATAGTGGCGAGGGAGTTCCAGTACAACTCGGCAGACCCGACCAGGGCAACGATGATAGAGACGTCGTCATCCGCGGTCATCCACCTCATAGACAAACCACTGATGATCAAAAACTGATAATTGAAACATGACGACTATGGCTACAAATAGATACATGAAAATTTTCGGAACCGTCGTGGTGGCTCTCCAATTGTCGGTGGGATATACCTACGCTCAGAGTGCAGGTGATATCATCAGCGGTACGGTGAACGACTCCTATGGAGCGGTCATCGGAGCCAACGTGGTGGAAATCGATGCCGCCAACCGTATCCAAGCCTCAGCGGTGACGGATATCAACGGTAACTTCTCCTTCAAGCTCAAAAACCCGAAGGACAAGATACGCTTCTCGTATGTGGGCTACAAGACGGTTGTCAAGCCCATCAACCAACTGAGATATGAGATTACCATGTCGGATGAGGAGCAACTGGAAGAGGTGGTGGTGACTTCTAAGCGCAGGGCCCAAGGTTCTGGACTCGCAATCCCGGTGGATGAAATCTCAACCGCCCGTGAAAGCATCAACATGTCGGAGTTTGAGGGTCTTTCCATCACCACTGTGGATGAGGCTCTGCAAGGACGTATCGCTGGTCTCGACATCGTGGCCAACTCAGGTAACCTTGGTTCGGGTACCTCCATGCGCCTCCGTGGTGTGTCGAGTATCAACGGGTCGAGCGAACCGCTCATCGTTGTCGACGGCAACGTGTGGGAAACCAATGTCAATGACTTTGACTTCTCTTCCGCCAATGAAGAGAAATTTGCCGAACTTCTCAATGTCAACCCCGAGGATATCGAAAGCATCTCCGTGCTCAAGGATGCCGCCGCTACTGCCATTTGGGGTTCTCAGGGTTCGAATGGTGTTATTGAAATCAAGACCAAGCGCGGTACGCGAGGTGCAACACGTGCCACCTACAGTTTCCGTCTGACGGGCACCTACCAGCCCAATGGCTACAAGATGCTCAATGGTGACGAATATACCATGTTGCTCAAGGAGGAATACTTCAATCCCTCGATGAGTGATGCATCCAGCAACATTCCGGAAATCAACTACAACCCCAGTTTCCCGGAGTATGAGATGTACAACAACAATACCGATTGGCTCAAGGAAGTCAAGCAAGTGGGATGGAGACAAAACCACTACCTCGCTCTCTCTGGTGGTGGTGAGAAAGCCCATTTCCGTATCGGTGCGGGTTATGACCATGAGACGGGCTCCATCATCATGCAGCAGCTCGACCGCTTCACCTCACGTGTCAACCTTGACTATTTCGTCAGCGACCGTATCAAAATTGAGACCAATATCGCTCTTACCTATACCAAGAATAGGAAGAACAACGGCGACTTGCTGAGCATCGCCTACACCCGTATGCCCAACCTCTCCATCTATGAGCAGGACAGGTTTGGCAACGACCTTGACGAGTATTACAGTATGTTGCCTACTGTCTCCAGTCAGTTGCGCGACCAGTTGAGCAAAGCCAACCCTGTGGCGCTTGCCCATGAGGCAAAGAGTCATGAGACCAGCTACAACATCGAGCCTGAGTTCAAGCTGCGCTACAACCTTCTCGGCCTCTCAGCCATGCAGACACAGCTTGCATACGAGGGTAAGGTGGTGTTCAATATCTTCAACCGCTATGAGGACACCTTCATGCCGCTCTCTCTGAGTACTACGGGATGGAATGACACGGAAGGAAAGCAGAGCAACAGGACGACGGCAAACTCTTCCAAGAGTTTCGGTGTGACCACCACACATACCCTGACCTTCACGCCGGTGTTCAAAAACAAGGACCACTCTATGATGATGATGCTCCGTGGACAGCTCACCAGCGGAAAGTCCAACTCACAGAGCACGGTGGAGTGGGGACTGCCATCAGGTTCCATCATCAGTCCTTCTGCACCCGGCATCATCGATGGTCTCAGCACTGGCAGCGGACAGTGGAGGAGCATCTACTTCACCTATTCGGCCCACTACGCCTACAAGGGCAAGTATATCGCCGACTTCTCGGTTCGCCGAGACGGAAGCACCAAGTTCGGTTCCGACCAAAGATGGGGCAACTTCCCCGCATTCTCCATCAGGTGGAATATTCACAAGGAAAAATTTATGTCAGAGCATCTGCCTTGGATATCCACCCTTTCCGTTCGTCCGGGTTGGGGTATTGTGGGTAAGCAGCCTGGCGCTGAATACCTCTATTTCAGCAAGTATGCCAACGGCAATGGTTACATGAACGACCGAAGCATCTATCCCCAGAACATCCAGCTCAAAAACCTGAAATGGGAGCAGAAGGAAACCTTCAATATTGGTGTTGACTACGGTTTCTTCAATGAGAGAATCACGGGTAACGTGGAGTTCTACAGACAGTACACCACCGACCTGCTGATGGGCAACCGAGGCATTCCCACCTCTTCAGGTTACTCTTCGCTTTCCTACCAGAACGTGGGTGACATGAAGAATATAGGATGGGAGTTCAATATCAACGGCAACCGCATCATCAAGGCAGGTAAGTTCAGTGTTGACTTCAATATTACCTTCGCCAACAACAGGAACGAAATCACTGCGATGGACGAGACCTGTCTTGCCAGCCTCAACCAAGAGTTCAACCGCAGCAATGGTTCATACCTCTCACGAGTTGAACTTAAGACCGCCATGGGCTCCATCTACGGATTCCGCTACAAAGGCGTCTATCAGTACTCTGATTATACACCGGAGGAAATCAAGGGTGTCAGCGGTCCCAACGCACCGGTGGCACGCGACAAGGACGGCAACGTCATTTTGGATGAGAACAACATGACCAAGCCAATGATGTTCTGCGCCGGCTCTGTCAACTATGAGTTCCGTGGTGGTGATGCCATCTACGATGATGTCAACCACGACGGACAAATCAACGAGTTGGATATTGTCTATCTGGGTTCTTCGCTGCCCAAGTTCACCGGCGGTTTCGGATTCAAGCTCAACTTCGGAAGGCTGACATGGAACAACCAGTTCAACTTCCGCTATGGCAACAAAATCATCAACGCCGCCCGCATGGAGGTGGAGAAGATGTATGACAACAACAACCAAAGCCGTGCCGTCAACTGGCGCTGGCGTGTTGAGGGAGACGTGACCGAAATCCCAAGGGCACTCCGTCAGACCGGTTACAACTGGTTGGGCTCCGACCGCTTTGTGGAGGATGGCTCGTTTATCCGACTCAACTACTCGCAGCTCAGCTACGCTCTCAATCAGAAAATCATCAAGCGTCTGGGACTTCAACAGGTGAGTTTCTATCTCTCCGCCAACAATCTATTCTGCCTGACCAAATACTCGGGTGCTGACCCGGAGGTGGGCTATGGCTCAATGGGTGTTGTCACCGACGGTGCGAAGACTCCGCGTTCCAAGTCGTTCACTGGTGGTATTACCATTATGTTCTAAGTGTTACCTCATTTACAGAAGAGAAAAATCATGATCAACAAGTTGAAACATATCAGTATAGCTGCCTGCCTTATCATGGGCATGACAGGATGTTCAGACTTCCTCGATATTCTGCCAATGAATGAGGTGGTGCTGGAGAACTACTGGACCGAGAAGAATGATGTGGTCAGTGTGGTCAACAGCTGCTACGAAACGCTCGAGAGCGGCGACTGCATCACGAGGATGGGCGTTTGGGGTGAACTGCGCTCCGACAACCTGCGCATGGGAGCCAATGTGCCCAATGATATCAATGAGATTCTGAAGGAGAATCTCCTTCCCTCCAATTCCTATTGCAACTGGGCAAGATTTTATGAGGCCATCAACCGATGCAACACCGTGTGCCACTATGCGCCGATGGTGCAGGAGATTGACCCTAACTACACCATGGAGGAGATGAAGGCGAATATCGCAGAGGTGTCTGCCATCAGGGCCCTGTGCTACTTCTATCTCATACGAACATTTAAGGATGTACCCTATTCCACATTACCAAGTATCGATGACTCACAGGAATATGTGCTGCCTGCTACTCCTTTCAATGACGTGCTTGACTCATTGATACTGGACTTGGAGAAGGTCAAGGACGACGCTGTCAGACGCTACTACACCGACGACAGTCCCAATGCCTACTACAATTCCAGCAAGATTACCCGTTGGGCCATCTACGCTCTGTTGGCTGACCTCTACCTTTGGAAGGGAGAATGGGACAATGCCATCCGCTACTGCGACATGGTGATTGATTTCAAGCGCCTCCAATACAAGGAGATGGTGGAGCGACAGGGAAATGTCAACAACATCGATTTGATTGACAGCATCCCCATGATTCTGGAGAAGCCTGTAGGCTCAACCACCTGCGGCAATGCCTACAATGAAATCTTCGGTGAAGGCAATTCCTTCGAGAGCATTTTTGAACTCTATTACCGCACCAACCAGAGTCAGCAAAACACATGGGTGAGCAACTTTTATGGCAACAACAACAACATCGTGGGCAATCTGAGTACGTCCGACTTCCTCTTCAAGGATGTGGCGCAAGGAACCAACAATGTGTTTAAACGCACCGACGGAAGGGCCTATGAGGGAGCCGAACTCAACAACTCACGCTATGCCATCACCAAGTATGCACGCCGCCAGGTGACCTACAGCACGCAGAACGTGAGCACCGAGAAAGACCTCAACCTGAACAGTTCACGCCGCTCCGGAAGCGATGCCAACTGGATTCTGTATCGTCTGAGCGATATGATTCTCATCAAGGCAGAGGCTCTCATCGAGCGCAACAACGTGGGTGACCTCGAAGCTGCTTTCGCACTCATCGACATCGTCAACAAACGTGCCAATGATGCTGTGGGAGGAACAAGGAGCAGTACGCTAAAGAAAGAGGACTACATCGACTCGAAGCCAGCCATGGAGAACTTGCTCTTTGAGGAACGGCAGCGAGAGTTTGTCTTCGAAGGCAAGCGTTGGTATGACCTCGTGAGATTAGCACGTCGCGATGGTGACAACTCACGGCTTATCTCTTTGGCCACTCGCAAATATATAGAGAATGTGAATGCCATCAAAATCAAATTGGCAGACCCCAATATCATCTACTTCCCGTACTCCAAGAGTGAGTTGAAGGTCAACCCGCTGCTCAGGCAGAATCCGGCCTTCGACACAGGTGAGGATTCCGAATTGACCAGATAACCAACAACCAGCAATCAATATCATATTATGATGACTAAAAGTATGAAATATTTCCTCGCATGCTGTCTTGTCGGATGTGCAGTTTGCCTGTTTACGGCCTGTGTCGACAACGATGACGATGTGCCCGAGAACTACTACGCATCGACCAAACTCACGGCAGCGGAGTTTCTTGAGGAAAGACCTGAACTGTTCAGCGACTTCATCGGCATTCTGAAGCGCACGCCTTATTTCTCCATGCTGTCCACTTACGGCACCTATAGCAGTGCCGGACTGCTTCAATATACCCTTTTCGCACCGACCAATGAGGGTATCGAGCGTTATTTGAAGAAAATGGGCTACAGCAGCATCGACCAGATTCCCACGGAAACCTGCGACACGCTTGCACGTACACATATTATAAAGAAAGGTGCCTTCTTCACCACCGACATCGGTGAGGGAGCACTGCCCGAGCTCAACATGGATGATGCCTATATCGTGCTCTCGTCGGACTCTGATGTGACCAACAACAACAAACTCGTCTATTACATCAACAAGAACTCCCGCGTGGTGGAGCGTGACGACTCAGTCACCAACGGTGTCGTCCACGTCATCAACAACACCATTGCATCAAGCAGTTTGCTGCTTGCCGACAAGATTGAGGAAGACCCGGCGCTGACCCTCTTCTCACAGGCACTCAGGCTCACGGGTATGGCGGACTCGCTGACCAAGTATATCGATGAGACCTACGAATGTGAGGATGACTCAGTATATACAGGCACCATGGAGCGTTGTACCAGTGGTTCTGCCTTGTACACCCGCACTTTCTGGGTAGGAAAACGTTATTTCAAATATACGGCTTTCGTAGAACCAGACTCCGTCTTCCACCGTTATGGTATCAACAACATGGATGACTTGAAGGCATATGCCAAGAGAATCTATGATGAGACCTATCCTGAGGATGCAGGACTCTATGACGACAATCCCAAGCATCGCAAGAACCCGCTCAACCGCTTCGTCAGCTACCACTTGCTGCCCCGAGTGGGTCAGTATAACAGTTGGGTGGTCTCGGGTGATGTGCGCAACTGTCTCGACATCACACTCATTGACCCAGAAGAGTATTATGAGACGATGTGCCCCGGCACCATCATGCGCTTCGCAGGACCGCCGGCAGGTTTGTTCATCAACCGCAGGGGTGTGCAGAACAGGTCAGAGCGTGGAGTTTTCATCAAGGGTGTGAAAGTGCTCTCCCCCTCAGAGTCGGGTTCGACAGAACAGAATGCGCTCAATGGCGTATATCATTATCTTGACGACATCCTGGCATACACCACACAGGTGCGCGACGTGGTGCTCAACCGCCGCATCCGCATCGATGCCACCGTGCTCAGTCCTGATTTCATGAACTGCAACGGCCGTGGTCGGTATGGTGAGGACATCCTCACAGGATTCAAACAAGGATATATCTCCGACTGGACCATCAGCAAGGAAACCTTCGTAGGCGTACACAGTGATGTCACCTACTGGCACTCCTATCAGGCCAATGCGGTCTGTGTGAGTGGTGTTTTCGATGTCACCTTCAAACTTCCGCCGGTACCCTCCGGCACCTATGAGGTGAGATTGGGCTATACGCCCGGTGAGGAGCGTGGCGTCATCCAGGTGTATCTGGAGAACGAGCCTTGCGGTATCCCCATCGACCTGCGTGTGTGGGGTGGCGACCCATCCATCGGAGCCGTGGCCGACACCGAGGATGAGGAGGAGAACAGGGCTAACGACAAAGCCATGCACAACCGTGGATACATGAAGTCGATGGACTGCTGGCATCCTGGCGCAGGCGACGACACCATGCGCTCTCTCAGTCCGCTCCGCAGAATCCTGGCCACAAGGTATCTTGATTCCAACAAAACCTATCACCTGCGTTTCCGTCAGGTACTTGACGACCCCGACCGCTATTGGTCGTTCGACTATATCGAACTCTGTCCGAAGAGCGTTTACGGAAGTCCAGAGGGTGAGGATACCCATTAATACCGAACAATCACAAAAAGCCAACTATCACGATGATGAATTACAAACATATCATCTGCGCGCTAAGCGCTGCCTGCTGCCTCTATGGGTGCGCCGAATGGGATGAGCACTATGTGGACACCAACGTCAACGGTGCGGACAAGACCCTGTGGCAGCAGTTGAAGGAAAATCCACAGTTGAGCGATTTCTGTCAGGTGATGGAACAGACCAAGGTGTTCAGAATGCACAAAAAGACGTCGGTGAGTTACGCCGACCTGCTTGACAGCGGGCAGTCGTTCACCGTCATAGCACCTATCAACGGCACGTTCAACCGTGACTCACTGCTCAACCTGGTGCAGACCAACCAAGGTGACTCGGTGGTGGAGAAGTTCTTTGTCTTCAACCACCTGTCACGCACACTCAGGTCGGTAACGCCCGAGAACAACAGTATTCACCTGCTCAACTCCAAATATGTGCAGATAGGTCCAGAGGGCATCGAGGGTGTCAGGGTGGTCACGCCCAATATTCCTGCCAAGAATGGTGTGCTCCATATCACGGAGCGTCCGTTGCCCTATCGATACAGTCTTTATGAGGCATTGTCAGATGAGGCTCAGTTGAACGAAATCGGACGCAACCTCCGCCTCTATGAGGAGGATGAACTTGACCCAGAACAGTCGGTGTCGAGCGGTATCCAGGAGGGCGTGCCCATCTATGTCGACTCCGTAGTCATCTCATATAACCGTATGCTCCAGCGCATCGGATATATTGATGCCGAAGACTCCACCTATATGATGGTAGTACCTACCAACGATGGATGGAACAAGGCATGGGAAGAGGCGAGCAAATACTTCGTCTATGATCAGTCCGTGTTGAAACGTGACTCCATTCAAAAGTATTGGACCAACCGCGCACTCCTTGAGGATGCCATCTTCAACAAGACAAGCCAGAAGTCCATCCAGGACTCCCTCATCTCTGTGCAATACACCAGGACGACCCCGGAATATCACGTGTTCTACAAACCCTTTGCTGAAGGAGGTATCCTCAATGGGGCACAGAAGCAGGAGTGCAGCAACGGCGACCTTTACATCACTCAGGAATGGCCCTTCACCCCCGAGCAGACTTATTTCAAGGAAATCAGGAGCGAGGGCGAGAGCACGTCCCTTATCACGACAGAAAGAGACTGTACCTACAACATTCGCCATGTGGCGGCAGACAGCATCTCCAAAGATGCATATCTCCATGTCGTCCCGCGCACAGGAACATCCAACTGGGAGCTGACCTATCGTGTGAACAACACGCTCAGCGGAGATTACGACATCTGCGCCGTCATCCTGCCTAAGTCGGTAGACAACCCCATCAATCCCAACCTGCGTCCATGCAAGTTCAGGGCTACAGTCAACTATGTCGACACTTTAGGTAATGCTCAGACCTTCAACTGCGACAACACGCAGTTCAAGAACGACCCCGAGCGGGTGGATACCATTGTCTTGGCAGAGAACTTCCATTTCCCCGCCTGCAACTTCGACCAAAACGACATCAAGGTTTCCGTGAAGATACAGTGCTCCATCACGGCCCGTGAGACGTCGACACACTCTCGTGAGATGTATCTCGACTGTATCTACCTGAGACCACGAACCTCTAAATCCGAACAACAATGAGAAAGCATATATTATTCGCTTTGCTGCTGGCGTCGGCATCACTCGCCGCGCAGGACATGAAGAATGTGACCGGACAAGTCGTTGATGCAGCCACGGGTAAACCATTGGCAGGTGTCATTGTGCAGGCCTATGGTGATGCACGCTATTCCACCCTTACCGACGAGAATGGCAATTACAATCTCAAGACACCTGAATACACCAGTTCCATCCTCATGAGGGTCGAAGGATACAATCTCGAACAGCATGCCATCAGCAATGGGGTGGCAAACGGAAAACTGTACCAGTCGTCGTTCAGCGAGTTTTATCGGAGTAAGACAAATGCCAACTCTGTGGCAGAGGCCAACCATTTTGAGAATACCTCAGAAATCAGTGTCGACCCGCTCATCGCCCAGCAGTTGGGAGCTGATGTCAGGTCAGTCAATATCAGCGGACTGCAGGGTATGGGCAACAGACTGCTCGTCGAGGGTATCAATTCGTTGCATGCCAACGCACAGCCTCTCATCGTCATCGATGGAGTGGTCATGGACATGCAATACAACCGTGAAATGCTCCATTCGGGTTATTACAACAACATACTCGCCAATATCAATGTGAATGACATTGAGCGGGTGGAGGTGTTGAAAAATGGTACTGCCCTTTATGGTGCCAAGGCTGCCGACGGTGTGGTGCTCATCCAGACCAAGCGCAACAAGAGCATGGCAACCAAGATTGATGTCACCATCAACGGTCAGTATGAGTTGGTGCCCAAACTGCCCAATATGATGGATTCAGAGGACTACCGCCTCTATACCACTCAGTTGCTGGCCGGGAAGACGAAGACAATGAGTACGATGAAGTATCTCAACAACGACCCCAATTACTTCTATTACAAGAAGTACCACAACCAGACAGACTGGGTTAAGGAGGTTTATGAGAATGCTTTCTCACAAAACTACGGCATCAATGTGCAGGGTGGTGACAATGTCGCCTCCTACAACCTCTCGGTAGGTTATTCTCTGGGCAACAGTACGTTGAAGAAGAATGATTTCTCGAGGTTCAACATGAGGCTCAACACCGACATTGAGGTGTTCCGTGGACTCACCGTCAGGTTTGATGCTTCCTACAGTGACGTAGACCGCAAACTGATGGACGACGGCGCTCCCATCAACCCGTTGGAGGGCGTGATTACATCACCGGGATTCCTCGGACTCGTCAAATCTCCTTTCCTCTCACCCTATGCCTATGACACCGGCGGCAACTTGAGCCACTATTTCGCTGAGGCAGACGACTACCTTGAGGGTATGTTCCAGGATAAGGGAAGGCTTGCCAACCCCACCAGCATCCTGGCCAATGGAGAGGGCAACAACCGTAACTCATACGGCAACCGTCTCATCATGTTCGCCATCACCCCGACCTACAGAATCAACAGACGCTTGAAGGTGAGCGAGCATTTCACTCTTGGACTGGTCAACACCAACGAGAACTACTACCTGCCCATCCAAGGTGTGCCGACATTCACCATCCCCGGTCTTGACGAGGGAACGGAGTTGCAGAATATCGTTCAGAGCCAGGCTGCTCGACAGACCGCCATCCAAAGCGATACCTATCTCACTTGGGAGAAACGGTTTGGTGCCCACCTCGTAGACTTCAGGGGAGGTGTGAGATTTATCAGCAGCGAGTATAAATCGACCTCTCAGATTGGTTACAACACGGGTAACGACAAGACTCCCAACATGAGCAACTCGCTGCAGTTCAAAAATACCGGTGGTGATGATGACAAGACCCGTGAGCTCTCTTGGTATGGTATCGCAGGTTACAACTTTGCCGAGCGCTACTACCTCAATGCAGGTCTCTCCATGCACACCTCTTCACGTATCGGTGATGATGCCGAAGGTTTGAAGTTGGCGGGTGTTGTCTGGGGACTCTTCCCCAGCGTGGAGGCTGCCTGGGTGCTGTCCAATGAGAAGTTCCTCTCTGGAATCAAGGGTATCAACTACCTCAAGCTCAACGCAGGCTTCGATATCACTGGCAACGACGACATCGACTACACAGCCTCACGCAGTTATTTCGTCTCCAACCTCATGCTCAACAACAGTGTGACGGGACTTTCCATCGGGAATATCGGCAATACCCAGTTGAAGTGGGAGACCACAAGAAGAGTTACAGCAGGTCTTGAGGGCAATTTCCTCAACAACCGCATCGGACTGAGGGTGAACGTGTTCAAGAGCTGGACCTCCAACCTCCTCGCACTGAAGCAGTTGGCATGGACCAGCGGATTGCAGGAGAACTGGACGAATGACGGCAAACTGGAGAACAGCGGATTTGACGTTAGTCTCAAGGGCAAGGTGCTCGCACTTAGGAATTTCCAATGGGAAGTCGGTGCTTCGGCAGGACATTATGCCAACAAGGTGACAGCGCTGCCCGACAACCGCTCATTCCTCACCGAACTCTATGGCGCCAACATCCTCACCGAAGTGGGACAGCCCGTGGGTGTGTTCTACGGATGGAAGACCAACGGAGTCTATGCCACCACCCAAGAGGCAAGGGCCGACGGACATTACATCACCACGTCTACTGGCGACAAGAACTATTTCCAGGCAGGAGATATGAGATTCATCAATATGGATGGCAATAAGGAAATCAATGATGCAGACCGCACCATCATTGGTGACCCCAACCCAGACCTCTATGGCAACATCTTCACCACGTTCACTTGGAAAAACCTGTCTTTGTCGGCAGTGCTCAACTACTCCTTGGGCAACGACATCTACAATTACCAGCGCTCGCTGCTTGAGGGAGGAAGTCTTTTCCTCAACCAGACAACGGCGTTGAACAACAGATGGAATGCAGAGGGACAGGTGACCAATATCCCACGTGTCAACTACGTCGACCCATTGGGCAACTCACGTTTCAGTGACAGATGGATTGAAGATGGCAGTTATCTGCGACTCAGTTCTGTGACCTTGAGTTATTATCTGCCCATCATCAGCACCTATCTGCAGGGAATTACCATTTGGGGCAATGCCTCCAACCTCTTCACCGTCACCAAATATTTGGGAGGCGACCCTGACAGGGCACTTCCGGGAAGCATTCTCTCGCAAGGCATCGATGCCGGTCTGCTCACACCGGGACGTACCTTCTCACTTGGTGTCAATATCAACCTCTAATCCTTCCGAAACATGAAATATCTATATCAATTCATTATCGTAGTCTGTGTGTCGTGTGTCCTTGGCAGTTGTGCCGACTTGATGGATACCGACTCTGAACTCGTGGCATTTGAGAAAGACAACACGCTTGACCATCCCACCGACTCGGTGTACAGCGTGATGGGCATCATCGGGAAGATGCAGATTATCGCCGACCGCATGGTGCTTCTCGGAGAGGTGAGAGGTGATTTGCTGATTACCACCGACGCTGCCTCTGCAGACCTCAAGAAACTGGCTTCCTTCGACTACTCGGGCACCAACCGCTACAATTCCATCAGCGATTATTATGCCGTCATCAACAACTGCAACTATTTCATCGCCAATGTCGATACGGCATTGCAGAGAAGAGGCAGGACACTGTTCACCTCAGAGTATGCGGCTGTGAAGACCTTCAGGGCATGGGCATATCTGGAACTGGTGAAAGCTTATGGACAGGTGCCATTGGTCACCGAACCAGTGATGACCGAGCAGCGTGCCCAGGAGGAGATGAGCAAGCCCCGTGTAGGAATCAACGAGATATGCGATTTCTTCATCGATGACCTCACGCCTTACGCCCTCACTGAATTGCCACGCTACGGCACCGTGAGCGGATACGACTCCAGACAGTTCTTCATCCCAACAAGAGCATTGCTGGGCGACCTCTGCCTTTGGGCAGGACGCTATCAGGAGGCAGCCACATGGTATCATGACTACCTCACCGATAAGAACAACCCGCTGCTGATGAATGCCAGGGCCCGTACCACTTGGCCAGCCAATGTGACGGAGTTCAATCTCGCCAATCCCACCAATGGCTACAATCCGACCTCTCTGAACGAGGCGCTGAGTTTCATACCTATGGAGGACAGGGTATTCGACGGCGTGGTCAGCGACTTGGGCAATGTATTCAACTCCACACGTGAGAACAACTACTATTATCAGGTGACACCATCTCCTGCCATGCAGCAAATCTCAGCTGCTCAGACCTACTGTATGGAGTATCAGTCGGGAACCGAGACCGACACCATCTATGTGCCAAAAATCGGACTGCAGAAGGATGTCATGATTGGTGACCTCAGGCTCAATGCCAACTACTCGCAATCATCCAGCGGAGGACAGGATGAGTATTCCGAGTTTTCATCCATCAGGCAGAATATCAGCAAGATTATGACGTCAAGGATAACCACCTACCGTCTCAATATGATTTATCTGCGCTATGCTGAGGCACTCAACCGCTCTGGATTCCCACAGTCGGCATTAGCCGTGCTCAAATATGGACTTTGTCAGGAGAACATCGTGGCTTATGTAGACAGTGCAGAACAGGTAAGGGCGGGAAGTCTCATCGAATTCGACCCCAACATTTTCACAAGGGAAGAAGTTATTGGCATCCACTCCCTTGGCTCGGGCGACACACAGGCCAATGCTTACTATACATTGCCTATGCCAGCTCAGCAACTGGTTTCCATGCAGGACACCATCGACTACCAGATTCCTCTTGTTGAGGATATGATTATCGATGAGATGGCACTCGAGGGGGCTTTCGAGGGGTATCGCTTCTATGACCTCATGCGTGTGGCTCTGCGCCGCAATTCTTCAGAATATCTGGCAGACCCCATCTCAAGGCGCTGGGGCGCAACGGATGAGACACTCCGTGCATTGCTCATGGATAGGAAAAACTGGTATTTACCATTACCATAAACTCTATTATTCAATCATCTATTTATTATCTATTTTTTATTTACTAACCAAATTGTTTAAATCATGCGAAAGATTTACAAAGTTTTCTTTGCACTGACACTATGTGTGTTTGGTGTAATGAATGTCCACGCTGATGAGATCGTGCCGCTGACAGCGGACATGTTCTTCTCATGGGACGGATGGGGTGCTGACGCACAGAAAACAGGCTCCGCTGACTGCACTTTTGTGCTCAACGAGTCCACAGGCCAGCCCTATGGCGACGCCTCGGTCATCAACTATGCTGACCTGTCGCTGTATTCTAAACTCATCGTCACAGCCACTGAGGGAACTCCTCGTTTCCTTTTCAACCGTGATGTAGATGAAGGTCAGTGGAATGAGGATGAAGCTCAGTCACACCTGATTGACAACACCAGAAATGGTTGGTCTGCCAAGTATTTCTCACAGGACGGCCAGGATTTCATCGTCGACCTCAAACAAATGGTCAAGGACAAGGGCTTTGCTCACCTTCATTCAATCAAGGGTGCTAACTGGGCAAATGTCACTGTCACCAGGATGGATTTGGTGAAGGCTGGCAAGGCACAGGTTGTGGGATGGACAGACCTCATCACCAACGGTGACCTCGAGGGAGACGACGTGGCTTGCTTCTATTCCAAGGAGAATGCAAGTGCACCGTTCCCATCAGTAATTACTGACGGTATTGGTGTGGATGACAGCCGTGGTATCATGGTTCA
>JAGCXX010000045.1 GCA_017961115.1 Prevotella sp.
AATCGAGACCATAAGGAGGGCGAAGGAAATCAAATACAATATATACAAAAAGTCTTTTGACCCACAAACCATGCAGTTCGGTCCTCGGCAATTGGTATTCAATGCCGACTCTCTTGATAAGAGCGCCACATTGCCGAGAATATCTCCCGACGGACGGTGGCTGTTGTTCACTCTTGGACAATATGGATGTTTCCATATTTGGCATCGCGATGCAGACCTGTGGATGATAGACTTGCTGAATTCAGAGGCAAGAAGGGCAGATGAACTCAACTCTCCACAGACTGAGAGTTATCATTCGTGGTCGAGCAACGGCCGGTGGGTGGTGTTCAGCAGTAGGAGAGATGATGGCGGATTTACCCGTCCATTCTTTTCGCATATAGATGCTGAAGGTAAAGGTTCAAAACCTTTCGAACTGCCTCAGCCATATCCCGACTGTAACCGCCAGTCTATGAAATGCTTCAACATCCCAGAGTTCATGAAGGGACCTGTGACCATATCTCCGCAGACATTTGCCGATGTACTCAAAACCGAGGGAAGACCTGTGAAATATGTCGGACAACTGAAAAAGTGATTTTTTATCCTCTTTTTTGTTTCAATTCCACATTTTTTGTTTATATTTGCTCCCAAATAATGACAGGAATATGCCCATGCCAGAGCATGTGCGTTTTTGCCTATATGTTTAACCAAAAATCTTTATTATAATGAAAATCGGTATTCCTAAGGAAATCAAGAACAATGAGAGCAGGGTGGGCATGACGCCTGCTGGTGTGGCAGAGTTGGTTGCCCATGGGCATGAGGTCTATGTGCAGCATACGGCTGGGGAAGGTAGCGGATTTGCTGACGAGCGGTATGTGAAGGCTGGTGCCCAAATCCTTCCTACCATCGAAGACACTTATGAGGTGGCTGAGATGATTGTCAAGGTCAAGGAACCCATCGAGCAAGAATACAAATTGGTGAAACCTGGCCAAGTCATCTTCACGTATTTCCATTTTGCATGTGACAAACCACTTACAGATGCCATGATAGCAAGCGGCGGAGTTTGTATCGCATATGAGACGGTTCAATTACCCGACCGTTCACTGCCACTGCTGATTCCTATGAGTGAGGTGGCAGGACGCATGGCTACCATCAATGGGGCATACTACCTCCAAAAGACTAAAGGCGGAAAGGGAAAACTTATCTGTGGTGTGCCTGGTGTCAAACCAGCCAAGGTGCTTGTCTTGGGTGGTGGCGTCGTGGGGCAGGCTGCGGCTCGTGTGGCTGCGGGAATGGGTGCTCAGGTCATCATCACCGATATATCATTGCCCTTACTCAGAAAGCTGAAGGCGGAAATGCCTGCCAATGTGATGCCCATATATTCCAATCGGCACAACATCGAGAGAGAACTCCCCGATGTCGACATCATCGTTGGGTCTGTACTCGTACCAGGCGATAAGGCTCCGAGGCTCATCACCAAGGACATGCTCAAGATGATGGAGAAGGGAACGGTGATGGTGGACGTGGCCATCGACCAAGGTGGATGCTTCGAAACCTCCCGACCCACAACCCATTCGGAACCCGTCTATGAGGTGGATGGCATTGTCCATTATGCAGTGGCCAACATCCCTGGTGCTGTGCCCAACACGTCTACCATCGCACTCACCAATGCCACATTGCGCTATGCTGTCGCCTTGGCTGACAAGGGTTGGCAACAGGCTTGCCGGGATGACCATGCCCTTTACATGGGACTCAATGTGGTGCACGGAAAGGTGACCTTCAAGGCTGTGGCGGATGTTTTCGGACTGCCTTATGAGCCTGTGGCTTTGTAACAACTCAATAAAAACCACATACAAAGCAACCGAAATACATCAAAACCATACGAAACAAGAGCTTGCGTAAAACGTGACAGCAAAAAGATTCATTTCTTTTTGCTGTTTGTTTAAAAATTATTAATTTTGCAGCGTTATGAAATCGGGCAAGCCTTTGCCCGTGAGGATGATTAATTGTCTGACAACAAAGAATAGACATATTTCATTAATCTAATTTTTATGGCTCAAGTAATCAAATTACGAAAAGGCCTTAACATCAACCTCGAAGGAAAAGCCAGCGACCAAAGGGTGGCGGTGAAACCATCGGGCGAGTATGCTCTCGTACCTGAGGATTTCATCGGTCTGATGCCCAAAGTGGTGGTCAAAGAGGGAGACCAAGTTAAGGCCGGGGATGCCTTGTTTGTCAACAAGAAGTTCCCAGAGGTGGCATTTGCTTCGCCTGTCAGTGGCACCGTTACAGCGGTGGTAAGAGGAGAGCGGCGCAAATTGCTGTGCGTGAAGGTGAAGGCCGATGAAAAACAGTCCTATTGCGACTTTGGGGTCAAAGACCCTGCCCAACTCGATGGAGAGGCGGTGGTCAAAAGACTGCTCGAAGGAGGATTGTTCGGCTACATCTATCAGTTGCCCTATGCCGTGTCGACAACTCCAGACACCAAACCCAAGGCAATCTTCGTCAGCGCTTTCCGCGACATGCCGCTGTCGGCCGACTTCGACATGGAGTTGCAAGGCAATGAGAAGGCTTTCCAAACCGGACTGACAGCACTCAGCAGGGTGGCTAAGACGTACCTTGGAATCTCCAAGGCGCAATCGTCTGGAGCACTTGCTTCCATGAAAAACGTGGAGGTAAACGTGTTCGACGGACCTTGTCCTGCTGCCAATGTGGGTGTTCAGGTCAATCACCTTGACCCAGTCAACAAAGGCGAGGTAGTGTGGACTGTCAATCCTACCGTCGTGATTTTCATTGGCAGACTGTTCGATGAGGGCAAGGTGGATTTAAGACGCACTATCGCATTGGCTGGCAGCGAGATGACCAATCCTTGCTATGCCGATGTAATGGTGGGACAACCACTTCGTGACGTTCTCGCAGGACATTTCGACGGTAATGAGCATACCCGCCTTATCAGTGGCAATCCGCTCACCGGACGCAAATGCTCTCTCGATGGTTATGTGGGTGCACTCGCATCTGAGGTGACCGCCATTCCTGAGGGTGATGACAATGACGAAATGCTGGGATGGATCATGCCACGTTTCAAGCAGTTCTCGGCCAACCGCAGTTACTTCTCATGGCTCTTTGGGAAAAAGCGTGAATATGCGCTCGACGCCAGGGTCAAGGGAGGTGAGCGACACATGATCATGAGCGGCGAGTACGATAGCGTCTTCCCCATGGATATCTATCCCGAATACCTTATCAAGGCTATCATCACAGGAAACATAGACAAGCAGGAACAACTCGGCATCTACGAGGTGGCTCCTGAGGATTTCGCTCTGGCGGAGTTCGTCGACTCTTCCAAACTTGAATTGCAACGCATCGTGCGCGAGGGACTTGACCTGTTGCGCAAAGAGAACGCATAAATCACTAAAAGACTTGGAATTATGTCATTGAGAAATTATCTAAACAAACTCAAGCCCTCCTTCGAGGAAGGTGGGAAACTGCATGCTTTCAGAAGCGTGTTCGACGGATTCGAGACGTTCCTCTTTGTGCCCAACACCACCGCAAAAAGCGGTGCGCATATCCATGATGCCATCGACTCGAAGCGCATCATGAGTATGGTGGTCATCGCACTGATGCCTGCCATGTTGTTCGGTATGTATAATGTGGGTTACCAGAACTATCTTGCCGCTGGTACGCTTCAACAAGCAGGATTCTGGAGCATCTTCTTCTATGGCTTCCTTGCCGTGCTGCCTAAAATATTGGTCAGCTACATCGTGGGACTGGGCATCGAATTTGCTTGGGCACAATGGAAGGGAGAGGAGATTCAGGAGGGCTACCTCGTATCGGGTATCCTCATTCCCCTCATCATCCCTGTGGGTTGCCCGCTGTGGATACTTGCTATCGCCTGCGCGTTCGCCGTTATCTTCGCCAAGGAGATTTTCGGAGGAACAGGCATGAATATCTTCAACGTGGCACTTGTCACACGCGCCTTCCTTTTCTTCTCCTATCCGCAGAAGATGAGTGGCGATACCGTGTGGGTAGCTTCTGACAAAATCTTCGGATTGGGCAACACGCTCCCCGATACCCATACTTGTGCCACACCGCTCGCGCAAATCGGTCAGGGAACAGATACTACGGCAAGCCTCTGCGACATGATCACGGGTTTCATTCCAGGGTCAATTGGTGAGACAAGTGTCATCGCCATCGCTCTCGGTGCCATCCTCCTCCTTTGGACGGGCATCGCTTCATGGAAGACCATGCTCAGCGTATTTGTAGGCGGAAGCGTCATGGCGGCCATCTTCAAGGCTGTGGGGATGACCTCCATCCCGTTCTATGAGCATCTCATTTTGGGCGGCTTCGCTTTCGGTGCAGTCTTTATGGCCACCGACCCTGTCACCAGCGCACGTACGGAGTGCGGAAAATGGGTCTATGGATTCCTCATCGGTGTCATGGCTATCATCATACGCGTGATGAACCCAGGATATCCCGAGGGTATGATGCTCGCCATTCTCTTCATGAACATGTTCGCACCGCTCATCGACCATTGCGTGGTGCAGCGTAATGTTTCTAAGCGTATGAAACGTATCAACAACAAATAATGTATGACTATGGCAAATGATACCAAAAAGGGATTGAATACCAATTCAAATACCTACACGATTGTATATTCGGCCGTCATGGTCATTATCGTGGCGTTCTTGCTTGCCTTCGTCTATCAGATGCTTAAGGAAAGACAGGATGCCAACGTGGCGCTCGATAAGAAAAAGCAAATCCTTTATGCACTCAACATCAGAGGACTTGGCGACAGCGAGGCTGCAAAGAAGTATGAGGAAGTAGTGCTCAGTGATGTCATTCTCAACGATGACGGCGTCGCCACACCCAACGACCATGAGGGTGCGGAGAGCAACGGTTTCTTACTCAATAGCGCCGACTACAAGAATGGCGACTTGGTTGTCTATTTCTGTAAGGTTGATGGCGAGGACAAATATGTCGTGCCCGTGTATGGAATGGGACTTTGGGGGCCTATCAATGGCTATATAGCTGTCAATGCTGACGGCAACACCATTTATGGGGCTTATTTCAACCACGAAGGCGAGACGGCTGGTCTCGGTGCTGAGATCAAGGACAGCAAGGCATGGCAGGAATTGTTCCAAGGCAAGAAAGTCTATGCCGATGGCAGCGACGATGTCGCATTGTCTGTGGAAAAGAATGTTACCAACACTGCCAGTGAGGTGGATGCCGTCACCGGCGCCACGCTCACCTCAAATGGTGTGCGCGACATGCTCAAGGATGGCTTTGCCAAATATGCTGTATTCTTCAAGTCACTTCAAAATAACGGAGAACAATAGATATGAGTAAACTGTTTTCAAAGGAGAACAAAGAGGCTTTTGCAAAACCGCTCAACCTCGACCATCCCATTCTCATCCAGGTGCTGGGCATCTGCTCCGCGCTCGCTGTCACATCGCAGCTCAAGCCGGCTATCGTCATGGGACTTGCCGTAACCATCATCACGGCTTTCTCCAATGTCATTATCTCTCTTATACGCAACACCATCCCCAACCGCATCCGAATCATCGTGCAACTGGTGGTGGTGGCCACACTTGTCACCATCGTCAGTCAAATACTCAAGGCTTTTGCATACGACGTGAGTGTGCAGCTGTCTGTCTATGTGGGACTTATCATCACCAACTGTATCCTGATGGGACGTCTTGAGGCTTTCGCCATGATGAATAAGCCATGGCCGAGTTTCCTCGACGGAGTGGGCAACGGATTGGGCTATGCCATGATATTGGTCATCGTGGGAGCAGCCCGCGAATTGCTCGGACGTGGTTCGCTTCTGGGTTTCCAACTCATCCCGCAGGCTGCCTACGATGCAGGATATATCAACAATGGAATGATGACCATGCCGGCCATGGCGCTCATCCTGCTCGGATGTGTCATCTGGGTTCATAGGGCTTACTTTTACAAGGAGGAGAAATGATTATGGAACATCTAGTTAGTTTGTTTTTCAGGTCGATTTTTGTCGACAACATGATATTCGCGTTCTTCCTTGGAATGTGCTCCTTCCTCGCCGTTTCAAAGAACGTCAAGACCTCACTCGGACTGGGACTCGCAGTCACCTTCGTGCTGCTCGTCACCGTTCCTGTTGACTACCTGCTGCAGACCAAGGTGCTGGGTCCCGACTGCCTCATCCAGGGTGTCGACCTCTCTTATCTCAGTTTCATCCTGTTCATCGCGGTTATCGCAGGTATGGTGCAACTGGTGGAGATGACCGTGGAGAAGTATTCCCCTTCGCTCTATGCAGCACTTGGCATCTTCCTGCCGCTCATTGCCGTCAACTGTGCCATCATGGGTGCGTCGCTCTTCATGCAGCAGCGCATCAACCTCGACCCATCGAGTTCACAGTACATCGGAAGCATCCTCGATGCGCTCGTCTATGCGCTCGGCAGTGGTATCGGATGGACACTGGCTATTGTGGCTATGGGTGCCATCAGGGAGAAAATGGAGTACAGTGATGTGCCAGAACCTCTCAAAGGTCTTGGTATCACTTTCATCACCGTAGGACTCATGGCAATGGCTATGATGTGTTTCTCTGGTCTTAACATCTAAAGAAAGGAGGATTTGCAATATGTATCAGTTTATTTTAGCAAGCATAGGAGTTTTTCTCGTTACCATTCTCCTTTTGGTCATCGTCTTGCTGGTGGCAAAGAAATATCTTTCACCAAGCGGCAATGTCAATATCCTCATCAATGGTGAGAAAACCATATCGGTGGGGCAGGGAAGCAGCCTCATGACCACACTCAACGAAAATGGCATCTTCCTCCCGTCTGCTTGTGGCGGTAAGGCCTCATGCGGACAGTGCAAGGTGCAAGTGCTTGAGGGTGGTGGAGAAATCCTCGACTCAGAGAGACCTCATTTCACACGCAAGGAAATCAAGGACCACTGGAGGCTCGGATGCCAGTGCAAGGTGAAGGGCGACCTCAAAATCAAGGTACCTGAGAGTGTACTCGGTGTCAAGGAATGGGAGTGCACCGTCATCTCCAACAAGAATGTGTCATCGTTCATCAAGGAGTTCATTGTGGCACTGCCTCCGGGAGAGCACATGGACTTCATCCCAGGTTCATATGCCCAAATCAAGATTCCGGCATACGACTGCATCGACTATGACAAGGACTTTGATAAAGAGGATATAGGTAAGGAATACATTGGCTCATGGGAGAGGTTCAATATCTTCTCGCTGAAAGCACACAATCCCGAACCTACCATCCGTGCATACTCAATGGCAAACTATCCGGCAGAGGGCGACCGCATCACACTGACAGTGCGTATTGCCACTACTCCGTTCAAGCCCAAACCTGAGGTAGGCTTCATGGATGTGCCTACGGGTATAGCCTCTTCTTACATCTTCTCTCGCAAACCGGGTGACAAGGTGATTATGAGCGGTCCTTACGGAGACTTCCATCCCATCTTCGACTCCAAGAAGGAGATGATATGGGTGGGCGGTGGTGCCGGTATGGCTCCTCTCCGCGCACAGATTATGCATATGACCAAGACTTTGCAGACTCGTGACCGTGAGATGCACTTCTTCTATGGTGCCCGCGCACTGGTCGAGGCTTTCTTCATCGAAGATTTCCTGGCTTTGGAGAAGGAGTTCCCCAACTTCCATTTCCACCTCGCACTCGACCGTCCTGACCCTGCTGCTGATGAGGCAGGCGTGAAGTATACCGCTGGTTTTGTGCATCAGGTGATGTACGAGACTTACCTCAAAGACCATGAAGCTCCTGAGGATATCGAGTACTATATGTGCGGCCCTGGCCCTATGTCGAAGGCTGTGCAGGGAATGCTCGACTCCCTGGGCGTAGAGCCAGAGAGCATCATGTTCGATAACTTCGGATAAGGCAATCCTATTGTAAGCATTCGACGAAGTACAGGTATTAGCACCTATATGTAATAACGACAGCAGCTACAACCATTATGTGGATGTAGCTGCTGTCGTTATAATGTTGAACCTTTCTATTGTTCTTCTTTGGTGATGATGGCCTCTGGGTGTTTGAGATTCCAATTGTGTGGCAACATTTCCAACAACTCACTCTCCGTGGCCTTAGCCTTGTATGGCATATCAGCTATGATGCTGTTGAGGTACATGCGGGGGTTCACATCATGAGCCTTGCATGTTGCCAGCAGCGAGCAGATGACGGCCATGTTCGCCGCAGCCTCGTGGTTGCCGCAGAACA
>JAGCXX010000046.1 GCA_017961115.1 Prevotella sp.
CCCGTTCCCCCCGTTCATCGTGATTTGCAATCCCGATGCCCAAAAATGTGGATTTGCTCGTTCATCGGGATTTGCAATCCCGATGCCCCAAAAATGTGGATTTGCCCGTTCATCGGGATTTGTAATCCCGATTCCCAAAAATAGGGATTTGCCGCTCGGCTTTGCCGCTTTTACCCGAAGGGTCTAAAGAATCCCCAGACAAGTCAGTCATATGTCTAAACTCCTATACTCCCAAACTCCTAAACTCCTACTTCCACGCAAAATTCAAAAACTCGGTTTTTTATTTTGCTTTCCACTCGCTTATTCGTACTTTGATGCTTCGCATCGAAGATACTCACGCTCGGGAAAGAAAATAAAAAAGTCTTTTTATTTTGCTTTCCACTCGCTTATTCGTATCTTTGCAACCCCAAATCAGTATCATATATGCAAGACGAAATAACCCCCGCTAATAATCAGGAGCAGCAAACGAATACTCCAGAGGACACTACACCTTGGTATGCCATCAGGTTGTTTACCAACAATCAGATGAAAGTAGGGGAGTTCTTCAAGGAGCATGGGATAGAATTTTTTATCCCTATGCAGTATCGCATATATGAGGATGAGCAAGGCAGGCCGAAGAAGAAACTCCGCCCGGTGGTGAGCAATCTCATTTTTGTGAAGAAGACGATTACGAGTCAGGCCATGCAGGAATTGGTGTGGCAGAGCCAATTCAAGATGTCTGTCATCACCCGCGACCGCACTACGCGTGAGTATTATGAGATTCCTGCCAAGCAGATGTTTGAATTCCGCACCATGTGCAATCCTGAGATTGAGATGCGCAAGTTTGTCAGCGCAGAGGAGGCCCGCCATAAGGTGGGCGCTCCTGTCCTTGTATGTCATGGTCCGCTCAAAGGTCTCTCCGGCCGCTTGGTCAGGGAAAACCGCAAGTATTTCCTGCTCAAGGAGGTGCCCGGCATCGGAGTGATGCTCAAGGTCACCCGCTGGTGCTGCAAGGTGCTGCAGTAAATTTCTTCCTTCCTTCTATATCACACTTCCCATCCGATGGCGGAGGCACCGAGCACGGCTGCTGCTGCGCCGTCGAGGCCGCTGACGAGGAATTTTGCCTTGCCCTTGAAGATGGGGAGCACGCTCTTCTCGTAACTGCGCTTGATGGGTTCCATGATGAGGTCGCCTGCCTTCACCAGACCACCGAAGAAGATGAATGCCTCAGGAGAGGAGAAAGCGGCGAAATCGGCGCAGGCTTCTCCCAGCATCTTGCCGGTGAACTCAAACACCTCTTTTGCCAGTTCGTCACCCTTGCCGGCAGCTATCGACACGTCGAGCGAGGTGATGTCGTCGGGGTTCATCTCACGGAGAAGCGACGGGCGGTTGCTGGACAGCAGCAGTTCGCGTGCGGAGCGTGCCACGCCAGTGGCTGAGCAATAGGCCTCGAGGCAGCCGTTGCGCCCGCATCCGCAGCTGCGGCCGTTCTCACGCTTCATGATGACATGGCCGAGTTCGCCTGCGAAACCGTCACATCCGTATACCAGTTGTCCATTGATGACGATGCCTGAGCCAACGCCCGTTCCAAGGGTGATGACGATAAAGTTTTTCATGCCGCGTGCCACGCCGTAAATCATCTCGCCAATAGCAGCGGCGTTGGCGTCGTTGGTAAGCGCCACGGGGATGCCCAGACGGTCGCTGAACAGTTTGGCAAGGGGCACGATACCGTTGTGACCCCACGACAGGTTGGGTGCAAACTCAATGGTGCCGTTGTAGTAGTTGCCATTGGGGGCTCCGATGCCCATCGCCTTGATTTTATCAATGCCGCCCACCTGCTCGATGATAATCTGCAGTGCCTCGACGGAAGCGTTTACATAGTCCTCTACACGGTCATAGCCTTGTGTCTTGATGGCGGTGGTGGCTTTGATTTCGCCACGGCTGTCCACAATACCGAATACGGAGTTGGTTCCTCCTAAATCCAAACCGATAACATACGGTTTCAAAGTCTCTTGTTCGTTCATATCAATAGATGTTTTTAGAAATTGGTGCTTTCAATGATTGTTTGGCAAAGATACTGCAAAATGGACGCAATGCAAAATAAAAAAGCACCAAAATTTGCTCACCTCATAAAAAATTGCCAATTTTGCAAACGTTATGCCCTTTGAGTTCCACATCGACATTCTCGACACCATCTTCAAAGGTCTGATTATTGGTGTTTTGGCATCGGCTCCGATGGGTCCGGTGGGCATACTTTGTGTGCAGCGTACACTCAACAAAGGCAGATGGTATGGCTTCGTCACCGGACTGGGTGCTACAGCCAGCGACCTCATCTACGCGATGATTACCGGTCTGGGCATGAGTTTCGTGATGGACCTCATCAACAATGCGCAAAACCGCTTCTTCCTGCAGATTACGGGAAGCATCATGCTGCTTGTCTTCGGCATCATCAGTTTCAGGTCCAATCCGATGAAGAACATGCACCGCAGCGGTACGACCAAGGGAACATACATGCACAATGGTTTGACGGCATTCTTTGTCACCCTCTCCAATCCCCTTATCATCCTCCTCTTCATGGCGAGTTTCGCTCAGTTGGCATTCATCATCCCAGGCCACCCGCTCGAGATGTGCATTGGCTATCTGAGCATCATCATGGGAGCGATTTTATGGTGGTGGGGACTCACATGGCTGGTGGACAAAATCAAGAACATCTTTGATGATTACGGCATCATCATCATCAACAAAATCATCGGCACCATCGTCATCCTCTTCTCGCTGATTGTGCTGCTGGGCACGGTTTTCAACCTTTTTACAATACATTATTAAAAAATGTTCGTATCACAGCAACTCAGGAAGCAGAGCATAGCAGAATATGTGCTCTATATGTGGCAGGTGGAGGACATCATCCGCGCTTATGGCTGCAATCTCGCCAAACTGCGGAGGGAGTATATCTCTCGTTTTGACTATTCACCCGAGGACATGGAGGAACTCACCGACTGGTATGCCAACCTCATCCGCATGCTCACCCAGGAGGGATGCCGCGAGCAAGGCCACCTGCAAATCAACAAGATTGTGGTGGATGACCTCAACGACCTGCATGCCCGCCTCATCGACAGTCCGAAATTCCCGTTCTACAGGGCGGAATACTACAAGGTGCTCCCCTTCATCGTGGAACTGCGGCGCAAGGGCGGCGACAACAATATGAGTGAGGTGGAAACCTGCCTCAACGCTCTCTATGGTGTGATGATGCTCCGCCTTCAGAAGCGCGACATCTCACCCGATACCCAACATGCCGTCAGCGAAATCACCACCCTCATGGGCATGCTGTCGGACTACTATCTCAAGGACAAAAAGGAAGGGCTGGAATTTGATTAAATCAAAAATGAGCTTCGCTCTTAGATGAAGGATGAAAGATTAAGGATGAGAGATTGATAGTCCGCTTCCTCAGGATGGATGAAGGATTGATACCACTCGTTCATCGGGATTTGCAATCCCGATGCCCTAAAATAGGGATTTGCAATCCCATGACAAGTCAGTCATATGTCTAAACTCCTAAACTCCCAGACTCCCAAACTCCTCAATAAATTCTCCAAACTCCCCCCAAAAAATACATTTCAACTCCCTAAAACAAAATAAAGATGAACATACTAATCACAGGCTGTAAAGGCCAACTGGGAAACGAACTGCAACTGCTCCAAAAGTCTTATGCAGAGCATACCTTCTTCAACACCGACGTTGAGGAACTTGACATCTGCGACCAGAATGCGGTGGAGCAATATGTGAAGGAAAACAACATCGACGGCATCATCAACTGCGCCGCCTACACCGCTGTCGACAAGGCAGAGAGCGACAAGGAACTATGCACCACCCTCAACACGCTGGCGCCTGCCTATCTCGCCAATGCCATCGAGCAGCAGGGAGGATGGATGATACAGATTTCCACCGACTATGTGTTCAACGGCAAGAACTACCGTCCATACCTCGAGGATGACACGCCGTCGCCCGACAGTGTATATGGGAGCACCAAACTGGCTTCTGAACTGGGCGTGTCGAAGTTCTGCAGCCGTGCGATGATTATCCGCACGGCATGGCTCTACAGCAGTTTCGGACACAATTTCGTCAAGACCATGATGCGCCTGGGAGCGGAGCGCAGCGAGTTGGGTGTGGTAGCCGACCAGGTGGGAACGCCTACCTATGCCCGCGACCTCGCCGTCGCCATCATGACCATCGTCGGGAAAGGCATCCATCCGGGTGTCTATCATTTCACCGACGAGGGTGCCGCCAGTTGGTATGACTTCGCCAAGGCCATCCACCGTCTTTGCGGCATCACCGGTTGCCATGTCAAACCCCTGCATACCGAGGACTATCCCACTCCCGCGACACGTCCTCATTACTCCATCCTCGACAAGACCAAAATCAAGCGCGAGTACGGCCTTGAAATTCCCCATTGGGAAGAGTCGCTGGCAGAGTGTATACAGTGCATAGCTCATAACTCATAATTCAATATCCATAGTTATGGATTAGGAGGCTACTCCTTACATCAATTAAAACCAAAAATGAATCAGGAAATAGAAAGAAGACGCACCTTCGCCATCATATCCCACCCCGATGCGGGCAAGACCACGCTGACAGAGAAATTCCTCCTCTTCGGCGGACAGATTCAGGTGGCAGGTGCAGTGAAGAGCAACAAGATACGCAAGACAGCCACCTCCGACTGGATGGAGATAGAGAAGCAGCGCGGCATCTCGGTGTCGACCTCCGTCATGGAGTTCGACTACGAGGGTTACAAGGTCAATATCCTTGATACGCCGGGCCACCAGGACTTCGCCGAGGACACCTACCGCACACTCACCGCCGTCGACTCAGCCATCATCGTGGTCGACGGGGCAAAGGGTGTGGAGACACAGACACGCAAACTGATGAACGTCTGCCGCATGCGCAACACGCCGGTCATCATCTTCATCAATAAGATGGACCGTGAGGGGCGCGACCCCTTCGACCTGCTTGACGAACTGGAAAAGGAACTGCAGATACAGGTGCGCCCGCTGTCGTGGCCCATCAACCAGGGAGCGAAATTCAAGGGCGTCTACAACATCTATGAGCAGAAACTCGACCTCTTCACACCCGACAAGCAGAGGGTGACCGAGAAGGTGGAGGTGGACATCAACAGCGATGAGCTTGACATCAGGGTGGGGGAGCGAGACGCACAGCAACTGCGCGATGACCTCGAACTCATCGATGGCATCTATGCCGACTTCGACGTGGAGGACTACCGTGCCGCCACCGTGGCTCCGGTATTCTTCGGCAGTGCGCTCAACAACTTCGGTGTGCAGGAACTGCTCAACTGCTTCGTGAAAATAGCTCCATGCCCGCGGCCCACAAAGGCAGAGGAGCGCGAAGTGCAACCCGATGAGCAGAAGTTCACGGGATTCATCTTCAAAATCACCGCCAATATCGACCCCAACCACCGCTCGTGCATCGCTTTCTGCAAGGTGTGCAGCGGCAGGTTCGTTCGCAACCAGCCCTACTGCCATGTGCGTCTGGGCAAGACACTGAGATTCAGTTCACCCACGCAGTTCATGGCACAGCGCAAGTCTACCGTCGATGAGGCATGGCCGGGCGACATCATCG
>JAGCXX010000047.1 GCA_017961115.1 Prevotella sp.
ATGAAACAATACCCCGACATCCACCTGCTATGGGGCACCGCCAACGTGTTCGGCCACAAGCGCTACATGAACGGTGCCGCCACCAATCCTGACTTTGATGTGGTGGCCCGCGCCATCGTTCAGATTAAGAACGCCATCGATGCCACCATCAAGCTCGGCGGTACCAACTATGTGTTCTGGGGCGGACGTGAGGGCTACATGAGCCTCCTCAACACCGACCAGAAGCGTGAGAAGGAGCACATGGCCACCATGCTGACCATGGCACGCGACTACGCTCGCGCCAAGGGATTCAAGGGCACCTTCCTCATTGAGCCGAAACCCATGGAGCCCTCCAAGCACCAATATGATGTCGACACCGAGACCGTTATCGGTTTCCTCCGTGCACACGGACTCGACAAGGACTTCAAGGTGAACATCGAGGTCAACCACGCCACCCTCGCAGGCCACACCTTCGAGCATGAGCTGGCTTGCGCCGTCGACGCAGGCATGCTGGGTTCTATCGACGCCAACCGCGGCGACGCTCAGAACGGTTGGGACACCGACCAGTTCCCCATCGACAACTTCGAGCTCACACAGGCTATGCTTGAGATTATCCGCAATGGTGGACTCGGCAACGGCGGTACCAACTTCGATGCCAAGATTCGTCGTAACTCCACTGACCTTGAGGACCTCTTCATCGCTCATATCAGCGGTATGGATGCCATGGCACGCGCCCTTGAGAACGCTGCCGCCATCCTGGAGGAGAGCGAGCTGCCCGCAATGAAGAAGGAGCGCTATGCCAGCTTCGACAGCGGCATCGGCAAGGACTTCGAGGAAGGCAAACTCACCCTCGAGCAGGTCTATGAGTATGGCAAGACTGTGGAAGAGCCGAAGCAGACTTCTGGAAAGCAGGAGAAGTACGAGACCATCGTCGCCCTGTACAGCAAGTAAAATCCGCTTTTCCTTACAGACAACAGGAGGGTATGCCCAACGGCATACCCTCACTCGTATGTCCGACAAGTCCGACGAGTCTGACAGGTCCGACAGGTCCGACAGCCTAATTACCAAAACAAATCAAATGCAAATTATTCAAAGTGCCTTGAGAATGATGGTTGCTGTATTGCTCCCCTGGTGGGCAATGGCTACCGCATGGGCACAACCCAAGTTTTCAAAACCACACGGACTATATGAGGTAGGCACACTTACCCTGACAATTTCCCCTCAAGAGGAGGGAACAGAAATCCGATACACCACCGACGGCAGTGAACCAACGGCGCAAAGCCTGCTCTACAGCAATACGTTGAGGCTTACCAAGACCACTATCCTCCGCGCCGTGGAGGTGAGGGATGGTGAGGTCGTCTCTGAGGTCAGCACCGCCTCCTATATCCTCATGAAGTCGGTGCTCAGTCAGCCGAACAATCCAGAAGGTTACCCAAAGGAATGGGGAAACTATACCCAGATGTGGGGAATTGCTCCAGCAGATTACGAAATGGACCCGGAGATGACAGGGAATGCCTCGCTCAGCCGGTATATCACCGAGGGGATGAAGCAGTTGCCCATCCTCAGCATCGTATCCGACAAGAACAATTTCTTCAGCCATGAGAACGACCCCGAGCGCGGAGGCATCTATATCTTCACCGGTCCGCCGGTGGGTGATGCCACCGGACATGGGTGGACACGGCCCGCCAGTGTCGAACTGATGGGAGGTCCGCAGCAGCACGACCTCAGTGTCAATTGTGGGATTCGCCTGCATGGCGGTCATGGCCGTCTGGCTGAGAAGAATCCCAAACATTCATTTCGCCTGGTCTTCAAGAAGGAGTATGGTCCCGCCACACTGAATTACCCCATCTTCGGCGAGGACGAACCGTCACAGTTCGACCAGTTGGTGCTGCGCTGCCATTTCGGCAACTCGTGGCTGCACTGGGTGGAAGGCAACCGTGAGAAGGCGCAGTATGCCCGAGACGTGTGGGCGCGCCGCATGCAGAGAAAACTTGGCCACATCAGTGCCAATGCGCTCTATGTCCACCTTTTCCTCAATGGAATGTATTGGGGACTCTATAACATTGCGGAGCGTGTGGACGACCAGTTTGGCAAGAACCATCTCGGTGGAAAGAAGAGCGACTATGACGTCATCAAGGTGGAAGAGGATGGTGGCAACCACTTGGAAGCCAGTGAGGGCGACACGGAGGCATGGAACCTGATGGTGGCGACAGCCGCCAAGGCAGCCGACCCATCATATTATCAGCAGTTGGACTCGTTGCTCGACATCGATGCGTTGATTGACTATATGCTGATCAACCAATATGGCGGCAACACCGACTGGGACCACCACAACTGGTATGCCATCAGGCGAAAGGGCACCGACAGTCCGGGGTTCCAGTTCCTCTGCTGGGACACGGAGATTATCTTTGAGAATCCAGAGGAGAATGTCCTCAACCTGAATAACAAAGGTTATCCCTCAGGCATCTTCCACAACCTAATGAAGAATGGTGACTTTGCCTGGCGCTACCTTCAGCGGGCGCGCGAGCTGCTTGCCGACGATGGTCTGTTGGGCCCGTCACAGGTCGTCGAAGTGTGGGACAGCCTTTACAACACCATCTCCTATGCCCTCTATGATGAGGCTGCCCGATGGGGAGACTACCGTCGCGATGTCCATCCCTATACCTCAAGGGGCAAACTCTACACCGTCGACGGGTATTACATGGCAGAGCGCAACAGGTTGCTGACCAAGTATTTCCCTGTTCGCAGCAAACGTGTACTTAACGATATTGTCAGGTTTGTCGGAGATATCCCGTCGGGTATGGCATCCATCACCACACCCACAGCCGACACTCCTTATTATAATCTGAACGGACAACCAGTGGCACGTCCCACCAAGGGCATCTATATCAAGGATGGCAAAAAAGTGGTTATCCACTGATTATTGCCGTAACAACACTACAATCAGACCAATCAACCATTATCCATAACCGATATGAAAAGCAAAGTATTGAGAACCGTTGTCGCAGCCACTTGCTGTACAATGCTTGCCTCTTCCTGCGCGCAACAGCCGGGAAGTGTGAAAACAGAGTTGTCCACCGTGGGCAATCCCTATCTCCCCATGTGGGAACATATCCCCGATGGTGAGCCATACGTCTTTGAAGACCCCGACCAGCCCGGCAAACAACGTGTGTATATCTACGGCTCACACGACAGCATGATTGATGCCTATTGCGGGCGTGAACTCGTGGTGTGGTCGGCGCCTGTCGAGGATCTGAGCCACTGGCGCTATGATGGTGAGATTCTGAAAGTGGACAAAAACGCCAATGGAGAACCCTTCGACTCAGCGGGAACCGCCGATGTGCTCTATGCCCCCGATGTGGCACTTGTGGTGGGCGCTGACGGCAAGAAAACATATTACCTCTATCCCAACGACCAAGTGGGAGGAAGAAATGGACTGATAGCGAAGAGCGACCGACCCAACGGACCCTTTGAGGTGTGCAACTGGAGCAGCCGCAATCCTAATGTCACCGACGGCGTGCTGCGCTTCGACCCCGCCGTCTTTGTCGATGACGACGGACGTGTCTATGGCTACTGGGGTTTTGAGACCTCCTTTGGAGCAGAACTCGACCCGGAAACGATGGCGACAGTGAAGCCAGGCACCAAGGCGGTGGAAAACATGGTGTCGGGCAGATACCAACCCGGTCCCTTCCATTTCTTCGAGGCTTCCTCCATCCGTAAAATCAAGGACAAGTACGTCTTCATCTACAGCCGCTGGACAGAGAACGGAGAGTTCGGACTGCCCGACACCAACTACACGCTGGCATATGCTTACAGCGACAAGCCCCTTGGCCCATGGACATATGGCGGTACCATCATCGATGCCCGCGGACGTGAGGTGAACGAACAGGGTGACACCATCGCCTCGGCTACCGTCTCTGGCAACACACACGGCAGCATCTGCGAAATCAATGGTCAGTGGTATGTCTTCTATCATCGTCAGACAGGCACCAATGAGTTTGCCCGCCAGGCTATGGTGGCTCCCATCGAGGTGAAGGTGGAAGAAGGCGCCGGCGGTAAGGTGGAGATTTCCGAGGGTGAGTACAATTCCGAGGGATTTGCCCTTCAGGGTCTCGACCCACTGGAGCGTCATTCTGCCGGTATCGCATGCTGGTATACTGGTCCGAAGGTGGCGGAGCACAAGTGGCCCGACAACATATTCTATGGTTCCTACATCGCCTCATCATACGGCACCGACGACAAGTTTGACGCTCCCTACGACCTCCGCAACAATACCAACCAGGTAGTCAACAACACCGACGGTTCGATTGTGGGTTACAAGTATTTCAACTTCACCGCCCTACAAGATAAGAAGAAAGTGCAACTTCTGCTGACGATTATTCCCGAGGGTATCGACGGAACTATTGAAGTAATGGCCGACCGCCCCTGGGCTTCGCAGCGTGGTTTGACGCTTGGCAAGATTGACGTGAAGGCTGACATGCCAGTCCGGACACCTATTGAACTGACGATTCCCCTGCCTGGCATATCGGGTCTGACAGGCAAGCACGCCCTCTTCTTTGTCTTTAAGTCTGACACAAAGGAGAAGTCAATCTGCACTCTCGAGGATTTCGTATTCAAGTACTGATACTTTTTCATGCACTCTATATGACATTCTTTAAATCAATCATCCTTATGAAAAAGACCATTTTGACATTGACCCTTGCAGTGGTGTGCTGCTTGGGCGTTCAGGCACAGGAACGGCTCTTCAACAGTGCCAGTGTCCAATCTCCTGTCGTCAATGCCGACGGAACTGTTACATTCAACCTCTATGCCCCCAAAGCCATCAAGGTCGAGGTGACGGGCGATTTTCTCCCTCCTCAGAAAATTGAGTCTGGAGGGCGTTCCTATGAGGGTCCTGGTGTCGCACAGCTCAAGGAAGGACGCAACGGTGTGTGGAGTTATACCACAGAAAAACTCGCCCCCGAGATGTACAGCTATACGTGCAACATCGATGGGATGACGGGTGTGAAAGACCCTGCCAATATTTATGTGAACCGCGACATCGTGTCGTTCACCAATATTTTCATCGTCAGCGAAGAGAAAGGAGACCGTGGCGACCTGTATCGTGTCAACGAGGTGCCCCACGGCAATCTCTCCAAGGTGTGGTACAACAGTCCGACACTGAAGATGCAGCGCCGCATGACCGTCTATACCCCCGCCGGCTATGACAAGGGTGGAAAATATCCGGTGCTCTACCTTCTCCACGGTGCTGGTGGAGACGAGAACGCATGGAGTGAACTTGGTCGCACAGCCCAGATTCTCGACAACCTCATTGCTACGGGTAAGGCGAAACCCATGATTGTGGTGATGCCCAACGGCAACCCCAACTGCCAGGCAGCACCGGGCGAATGGTCATGGGGAATGTATACTCCTGGATTCCGCAATTCTGGCAATGGCCCTACGACTCCTGCCGTTGCCTCCATCCCAGAAAGCTTCATGGACATCGTGAACTATGTGGATGCCAACTACCGCACCCTCAAAGACCGTGCTCATCGTGCTGTCTGCGGTCTCTCGATGGGTGGTGGCCATACCTTCAGCATCAGCCTGCTTTATCCCACGAAGTTCGACTACTATGGTCTCTTCTCTGCAGGTCTGCATGTTGGTGGCAACAACGGCAACCAACCTTTCGCCGAGCAACTCAGGAGCAATAAGGAATTTGGCGAGCAGGCAGCCCGTCTCTTTGGCAGCAAGCCCAAACTTTACTGGATGGGCATGGGCAAGACCGATTTCCTCTATCAGAGTACTGTCGACCTGCGCAACTATCTGGACTCCAAGGGCTACAAATATGAATATGTTGAGACCGACGGCGGTCATATCTGGCGCAACTGGCGCATCTACCTGACGATGTTTGCACAGAAGATATTCAAGTAGGGTGATAGTCCTTTCGTGAAAAACGGCTTATGACCGCCAGCATAGAAGGCAAGCCGCTCCTGGAACGGGAAGTCACCCACGATGACGCGGTGGTCTTCAAACAAGGCCAGCAGACCATAGCCGACATCATTCTCAAATACTACGTCAACGACATCAACGCCACACAAACGCAGTCCCAAACCAATTACCAAAACATCGGACGATAATCCCCATAGGCGAGCCCCTTACAAATAGAAGCAAATGGTATTGGGCAAGGTCTATTATACAAGAAATCACCTTAAAGACAACAGGGAGCAGCATCCTTCAGAGCTGCTCCTTCTGTTTTACTTGCTTTTCTCTCATAACTGAATAAAACTAAATAAGACTCGTTCTATCATTCCTCTGATTCTCGGATGATACGTCGAGTTTCTCGCTTATAGTTCAAACGGTCGTATTCCTTACCACGGCACATCCAACAACTGCAGGGAGTGCCAGTAGTACGATACACCTGCATCCTATGGGTTTTGGCAAGTTCAAACCAATGCAACGGAAAATGATGACCGCTGATTGTATCATACTCTCGCTCGAACGATGCATATAAGATCAAACGAGCCTTAAACACGCGGAAGGCCTGCTTCCTTCTCCAAAGTTTTGTACGTTTTGTTTCCATCATCTCTTTGTATTAAAGCAATCTGGTGATGAAAACTAACTCTGGTAAATTTGACTGTGTCCATAATCATTTATATTATTATCGTTACTATTATGTTAACTATTTCTTAGGGAATTGCTGGCAAAATTACAAAACACTGGATAATTCAAAATATTTATATACGTATATAATAGTATTGAAACTAACTACTATCGGTTTTGTCAATTAGACTCTTCAGATGTCATTAATTGCCCAAGGAAAGTTCAATATTATTTGGTTTTCCAATCACTTTGCCGTATATTTGCAACATCCAAACTCGCCGTGTCGGGGAACCTTTGAGTCCGGTGCGGCCTTTCAAGACAAAGAAAGCACCTAATGCCTAAATCAACAAAGGTATCTGTCAACCATAGCTATTTTAACCTACGTTTCAAGATCAACAAGATTTTTCACAAAAATAATACCAGGATATATGAGGACCATTTTCATTTCCCTTCTGCTACTGCTGTCATTGACATCAGTAGCACAGACAGAGCAGAACAGCATCACCGTGACCGAGAACATCGCATACCGCAGGACTCGCTGCAGGTGCCCGTGGGCCTTCTTTCTGGCTGTTTCCTTTTTGGGGAAATGCTTTCGTTCTACAACTCACTCTATCATGCATCAATTTGAACATGATATTTGATTTTCCCATAACTTGCAAAAAGAATTGGTAAGAATTTGGTGGTGTTGGAGAAAAACACTATCTTCGCTGAAAATTTCAAGATCATGCAAGAAAATCATTCTTTTATTCGTCGTTTTTCTGTCCAGGGTTTGTTGCTTTCATTCACGTTCTGTGGTTTGATGTTGACAGGATGCGGCAATCAAAATACCAAAAAGGACTCATCAGAGAATACAGAGACAGAGCAACAAGTAGTAGAGCAAGTAGTAGAGCAAGTTGCTGACGAAGCAGAGGATAACGGTGTGAAAGCCCCTGCGATTCAAGCCGATGCAAACGGACTCATCGGTCTTGGACAATGTTCCATAGAAAGCAACCGTCTGCGGGTGGAACTGTCGGAGGACAAAGATGCCGCCAAGATTTTCCTTGATGGTGAACTGCTGCAGACCATCACTGATGCTGACGACGCACTGGTGGCAACCGGTGATGATGCCCCTATTTTTTTCTTGGATGCTAACTTTGATGGACTCACCGACATTTTCATTGGACCGGGAGAGTCGCGCACATACAGTAGCCTGCTCATTTGGGAACCGGCATCGAAACAGTTCCGCAGGATAGGACATCTCGGTGAGCCCAGCCTGCAGAATTTCATGCTTTGTCCGGAGACGAAGAGTGTCTATGAGGGCGGAAGCAACTCATGGTGCTCAGGCAGTTTTACGAAAAGTATTTGGGAAGGCGGCACCCTGAAGGCGGTGGAGGACGTCATTGTGGTGAGCGACCCCGAGCAATATCGAGAAAATGGAGTCAGTGACAAATATACGTTGAAGTCTTCCGACGGAAAGACTATCAAGGCTGCTGCAGAATCCTCACAGCTTCCTGACAAGTGGATGTATGTATTGGAGTACGTTGGTTACTAACCCTTGTGATGCGTCTGCTCAGAGGAAGCAGATGGAATAGGAAACTCAAAAATCGCAACATGAACGATAGGGTGAGGTGGATTGCGCTTGTGTGCTTTTTCCTTTGTCATGTGCTGATGGGATGGGCTCAGCAACCAGACTGTGACAGTATCAGCCCGAACCCCGACAGGTTTCAGCTCAAGCAGCTTATTATCCCATCCGCAATGATAACCGTTGGTTCGTTCGGCGTTGAAAACGGTTGGTTCAACTCCGTCAACCATGATGTGAAGGATGGCTTCGAGGACTTGCGGAAAGACAAGCGTTTCAGAATTGATGATTATCTTCAATATTTGCCGGTGACAGCCAATGTCACCCTGGCTTTCTTGGGCGCCAAATCGAAGCATTCATTTCGGGAGCGTGTAGCCGCTACTGCCACTGCTTATGCGGCGATGGGACTGATGGTGAATGTGACGAAGGTGTCTGTCAGGGAGCGTCGTCCCGGTTCTGGGGCGCGCAACTCCTTTCCTTCAGGCCATACCGCCACGGCATTCATGGGTGCAGAACTGGTTCGTGAGGAATATGGCATGGGATATGGCTTTGGCGCTTATGCCGTGGCCACGAGTATCGCTTTCCTGCGGATGTACAACAACCGTCATTGGCTCAATGATGTCATTGGGGGTGCTGGTGTCGGCATCCTCTCAGCCCGCATAGGCTATTGGCTGTTGCCATGGGAGAGCCGTCTGTTTGGTTGGAACAAGAAAAAAACGACCATCTCGGTGACCCCATCCTATCAACCTGAGGACAAATCATTGGGCATGGGTGTTTTCATCCAATTCTGATGTGCCGGAGCACACCAGAATGGGATGGAATATGAGTAAAATGTTTGTTGCAGTGTTTTAGAAGATACGTCCGCTGACACGGAAACTGATGATGGGACCTACGTTGACCTTGCTGACACTTTTGAGGAAGTTGTCGTCTTTCCCATCCAGACCGATGTCGGTGGCCTTTTTGCCATTGAGGTATACCTCGGGCTTGCCCCATATCATCACACCCATATCGAAGGCACATGCCACGCGGTGTTTCATGGGTACGGCACGTCCAAAGCCCAGTCCAACATATGGACGCAGTTTCTGCACTTTGATGCGCACATCGATTTGTCCGTTTTTATCGGGCTCCAAAAGGTAATCGCCCATCTCCAGGCCAACCTTCTCTGTGCCGTTCACCATCACGCCCACGGAACCTCCCAGGTCATCGGGTACAAATTCGTAATTCCCTGTGCGGTTGTTGAATTCATAGACGCTCTTCAGCGCAGCGATATCTTCTTTGCCCTTGTTGTAGGCTCTGACGATGTTGTCGCTCCCCAAATAGGCACCTCCGGTGAAGTGGAAACTTGAGTTCTTTGAGGGATAGAAGTCTACCAGCACATGGGCTGCCGACAACTTGAGTTTGCTCTCCAGTTCCACCTTCGAGGGGATGTTGGGTATGTAATGATTGGCACTCCCATGCTCCACCATATTGTACTTGTTAGACCCTTTCAGGTTGTTCATGAAGTTGTATCCTCCCCTTACAGCGAGATAGGGTGTGACGGGGAGCGCCATCTCGATAGAGGCACCATTGATGATGCCGAGTCCTGCCCCAACGGAGAAATGGTTGAGCATCCAAGAGTCATTGTATCTTTGGGCGTTTGCCCCAAGGGTGGTGAGCAGCACCGCCAACAGCAAAATAGTTTTCTTCATCGTCGTATGGCTTTGTGTTGAATATGGGTTGCAGTTTGCTGATTTGATTATGGGTTGAGCCTGTTGGCCATTGACTCACGAACAAAGACGGGGATGCGTGCCTTGCTGACAGCAGTCGTCACGGTCTGGCCGCCCTCATAGTGGACGCCTGTTCGGTAGTCGCGCCATCCTCCCTCGCATTTGGGCAGATAGGTCTTCCATTCTGTCACCTTTGGTTCCGTCACCGGACTGATGAGCAGTGAGGGTCCGAACATATACTCATATTTCTGTTGCAATGCTATGGGGTCGTCGGCGAAGTCGAAGACAAGGGGTCGCATCAACGTATAGCCTTCTTTGGAGACAGCCTCTGAGCATTTCTCGATGTAGGGCAGCAGTTTCACACGCTCTTTCAGGCACTCGGCGATGATTTTCTGCGCTTCCTCACCATAATTCCACGGTTCGGTGTTGCTCATGTAGCCATGCACGCGCATCAGGGGCAGATAGACACTCGTCTCTATCCAACGGAGCATCCGCTCGATATAATCGGCGTCAGTATATTGGTTGGACGGACGGAAGAAACCGCCTGCGTCGTAAGTCCACCATGGGATGCCCGCAGCCTGCACGCCCAGACCGGCTACTATCTGTCGGCGGAAGGTTTCCCAGTCGTTTCCTACGTCGCCGCTCCACAGTGCGGAGCCGTAGCGCTGGATGCCGGGGAATCCGCTGCGAGTGAGTATCATCGGTTCCTTGCCAGCTTGTGTCAGTCCCTCATAGACGGTTTTGTTGACGAGCAAGGGGTATACGTTGCGCACCCACTCGCCTGGCCATTTCCCATTGTTCACCTTGCGTCCCTCCAGGTCGTCGTTCTCAGGTTCTGTGGCATCCTGCCACCATGCGTCGATGCCGAGGGGAACAAGGCGCTCCCTGAAATTTTTCCAATAGGCACTGGCAGCGTTGGGGTTGAAGAAGTCTATCCAGTCGGTGCCGTCAATATAGTATTTGTCACGCACCATCTGTTTACCCACCTCTGAATTCTTGTCAATTTTCGACCACACGCTCACCATCAGGCGGATGCCCATTTTGTGGAGGCTGTCGGTCAGAGCTTTGGGGTCGGGGTAGTACTGCTCGTCAAACTGCATGGAGTTCCAACCGTATTTTCCCCAATACTGCCAGTCCTGCACGATGACGCTGATGGGCAACTGTTCCTTGCGGAAGCGGTTGGCAGTCTGCAGGATTTCCTCTGAGGAATGGAAACGCTCGCGGCAGTGGATGTATCCCAATGCCCATCGTGGCATCAGTGGTGCCGGTCCTGTCAGTTCGCGGTAGGTGGCGATGATATCGTCGGCACTGCCTATGAAGACAGTGTAGTCAACGGCGTTGGCGATAGGGGAGCGGAAAACTGTCTCATCCTTCACTTTCTGATAGAAAAGGGTGGGGGAGTCGCCTCTTGAGAGTTCGGCTTTCAAGGTATGTCTGCCAGCTTCCAGATGGACAATAGTGGAGGCTGTTGGTGGCAACCACATGTTCTGCATCTCAATAACCGTTTTCCCGTCTATGGTGAGGTTGTGTCGGCGTGCCATCTTCTGTCCCACGTCGAGCAGCAACGAGTAGTTACCCGATTCATTGATGTCGATGGTTGCCTCGTAGTAGTTGCGCTGCCTCACCTCACGTTTGCTACCCTCGGTGGAAGTGACGTTCACCACTTCGCTTCCGCCTTGTTCGGTGCCCCGTGAGAGCACCACTTTGTTGTCAGCGGGATTGAAGTCTACCAGTCCGTAGTTGTTCCACAACACGCCATAGCCCTTGCTGGACAGCAGCATGGGGAGTGAGATTTGCGTGTTCACCTGTGTCAGCCTGCGGGTCAGTCCCCTGACATTGCTGTATCCATCCTGAAACTGACCCAGTCCGAAGAGATATTCATCCTTGGGGGAGTCGAATGCCAATGTGGCCTCGCCCGATATGAGTTGGTGGCGTGTGGCATGGAAGACCTTTTTTCCTCGTTTGTCACATATCGTCACCGTCTGCCGCTTTTTGTCTATTTTGACTTTCAAGTCACATTTTTTCACTGTCTCATGCTTGACGTAAAGCCAGTCGGGCAGGTCGGTCTGGGTATTGCCGTCTTCCGTGTATTGTATTCTCACGGCATTGTTTGCCATCGTAGTGATGGTCAGTTTTCCCTTTCCGAAATCTTTGGTCACGGCACTCGCCTGTACAATGGACAGCAGCGAGAACATCAGAAGTAATATCTTCTTCATATTTTTAAATTAAGAAGTTAAAGGAGTTATTGTTAGTGTAGCTAAGCCATATGTTTAATCTACAATCTTCAATCTTCAATCTTCAATTTTCAATTTTCAATCTTCAATCTTTATCACCATTTGCTATAGAATATTCGTGGGGAGACATTCAGCATCAACCATCCCCATTGCAGGATGTGGTCGTCGGTACTGCGCTTGAGAGACTCCATTGTCTCGGTGCCTTTCATGAATGAGAAGCCCATGCCCAGCCTGACATCTTTCATGAAGTTATAGGATGCTGTTAGTTCTATTTCGTGTCCCAATGTCTTATTCAAATCCTCGAGGTTGGTGGTTGTGGCGAGATAGTGGTAGGCGGCATCAAAGGAGAGTCCTTTGATGGGTTTGTAGTTAACACCGGCATATAGGTTCTGCAGTCCTGGTGAGAATGTTCCAAAATAGGCACTGACGTAGAAAAAGTCCATGGCACCATAGAAATTGTGTGTAGAGCCAAAGGTGGATGTGAACGCCGACATTTTTGTATGTTTGGTCAGGCCTATCATCCCCTGTTTGGGAACCTTGAATTCCTTATCGCCGCTCAAGTAGTCGTAACCTACATAACTGCTCAGTTGCCTGTTGAAATTGTAGGAGACTTTCCCTGCTGCCATCCATGCATTGATGGGAAGTGTTTCTGTTGAAGTGTAGTCGAGGCATGCCTTGCCCATTTGGTGGTAATAGGCTGCCTCCAGGGTTAGATTGCGGGGCTTGTAGTTCACGTATCCACCCAACAGTTGCTGGTAGGCGGTATGGTACTCCTCCTCCGTTCCGCTCTGCATGCCGATGTTCATGAACAGCACCGACACACCCAAGGGAATCTTAGGTACGTCGTAGTGATACCATGCTGTCTGCATCGTCTTGTAAATCTGCGAGCCGTTTTGGTAGAATGTGCCGCCATTGACATTTTTGGAATTCTGGTTGTAGGCAACGACAGCGTGCAGCTTGTGGCCATGCCCCTCATATCCAACCTTCAGCGCGTCGTGATACAAGGCAGCCATTGCCCAGTCGTTGTTGCCGAGGATGCGCTCGTCGTCGTACACCAGTTCTTGTCGTCCGAAGCGGGCAAACAGACCGTTGTTTGTCTTTAAGTGTGCCCATGCCTCGTAGATGTTGAATTTGCCGCCGCCTTCAGCACCCCATACGCCTGAATGCTGTGCCGTCACCTTTAAAGCCAGGTTTTCGCGCTCATAGCCCACCGTCATCTTGACACGGTTGGAGATGAAGTTCGCCTTGTTGTCATCTTTCCCTTCTGTGGCTCCGGGGAGTCCGCCCTTTCTCATTTCTCCACGCGACATCAGTTGGGCGTCAATGGTCAGTTGGTTATCTTTTTCTTCCTCTTTCTCCTCCTGTGCCCATGCGGCGGAGGCCGCCATTATCAGCATTGCGGAGAGAAGGATTCTAATGGTTTGATATCTCATCTGTGTAATTTTTTGCAAATATATAAAAATCTCAGAGAAGATACTATTTATTTGTTCGATTATTCTTCAATAAATACATCAAGTGTAATTTCTTGATACAAATAAATAAAGGGCCGATGATGAAAGAACACCATCGGCACTTATGCGGCAAATCTTTTGGAAGGCTATAGCTTCAGTATCTTTTTGCCGTTTTTGATGTAGATACCTTTCTGCAAACCATCTCTATTCTTCATACCCACTTTTCTTCCGGAGAGGTCATAGATGTCGGCTGAAGAGTCTGTTGTAGTGTCAATATGAGGCATATTGTCGGGGTCTTGCAGCAACGTAACTGCTATATCTTTCACATTGCCGGTGTATTGTCCCTGAGAGCTCTGCCAGGTGATGACGAGTTGTTTGAGACCGGCTTCCATGGCGGAGGTATCGAATCCATAGTCGCGATAGGATTGCCAATCGCCAGTATTGCTAATAGACATGGTCTTGTTGGCTTCAATACGTCCTGATTTTTTGTCGGTGAGGAGAAAGTTGAGTTTGAAATCACTGCGTTTTGTGGCAGCTTGGAAAGAAAAATGGTATGTTCCCGCCTCTTTGCAGTTGAGCAGGAATGATGCTTGGTCGCCATGGCTGAAACTGTCAAAAGTGTCGTTGAGCACTTTGGCAGCTTGCTTTCCACTGGGCTCAATGATGATTTCAGCCTTGTTGAGATTCAATTTCTCTGTGGGGATGTTGATGGCGCCGCTGATATCTTCTTCGGTTTTATACTCGACATAACCCTCTGGAAGCCCACCCTCGTTCTGAGCCTCAGTGATGTGAGCAACCAGTGAGTTCATATAAACCTCCAGCATGGTATAGCCTTCGTCATTGAGTATATTGCCGTCGGATGCATCAGCCGAGTCAAGTCCATGTCCTATTTCCCATTCATCGGGGATTCCATCGCCGTCGGTGTCGGCAGGAGCGTCCTGACCAACTAACGTAGGCCAAGGATTCCAGTCGTCAGCAACATCGGCAGGCCTCAAGTCATAGGGAGTGTCAATAATGCCATAAACATCGCCTTCACCTTTTCCTGTGTAGGTAGCCTTGTTGTTACGGGTATCGCTTATAATCAATTCATCAACCATATCGCGGTGCAGTGAGGCACCGGCATACAGCAAAACTTTCTCATAAGCATTCTCAGCAGTGTGTGTTGTGACATACATGAAGCGCAAAGGCTCCTTTAGGCGTATTGTGTCCTCGGTGACTTTATTATAATTAGGCAGAGAATGGTCGATGTGGGGGTAAACACCTACGCCCCAGTTGTCGTTGGTCACAGAGGGATATTTTGAGTTGACATTTCCGTCAATGAAATATTTGCCCCAAATCATATAACTTCCGTCGCTCTCATTGGTGGTAATGCCCAATCCGGCAATTCGGGTGGCATTTCTCCCACTTTTGCTTTGCATGGTTCCTGGTCCGGGTTGATAATAGCAATTGACGATGTTGGCTTTCATTCCCTCACCCCCATAGCAGCCATTGCCGGCCCAGTTGTAAATCACATTGTTGCGATAGTCGGTGGTGTCTTTTTGAACATACATGGGACGATTGGCCAAACGTGGTGTGCGCGAGTCATGGTGTGCCATCAAGTTGTGGTGGTAGGTGGCACCCTTGCCACCCCAGTTGCCACCATAGCCGTGTGCTTTTTTCACATGTGTGCTGTTACGCAGGCTTTGGGAGATGATGCTCCACTGTACCGTCATGTGCTCATTGCCATAAACTGAGCAGCATTCATCGACACTCCACGAGATGGAGCAGTGGTCGACCATGATGTTTTTGCCGTCATATCCGCATAGGCCATCAGGCTCACCCTCAGAAGTGTCTCCCGGACGGAAGCGCAGGTATCTGAGGATGACATTGGGAGCGGCTATGACGAAATCCCAGTCAGCTATGCAGATGCCGTCGCCTGGCGCTGTTTGTCCTGCTATGGTGACATTGCCGTTAGAAAGTTTCAACTGCGACTTCAGATGGATTGTTCCACTGACATCGAACACAATGGTGCGTGTGCCGGACTGTTGGCATGCCCATCGCAGGGAACCTTTGCCGGAATCATTGAGATTCGTGACATGATAGACTGCCCCTCCTCTGCCACCGGTCACATAGCGACCATAGCCTTCAGCACCGGGAAAGGCAGGTGTCTTCTCAATCTGTTGGTCATCATCGTTGCCTTTTCCCACTTGTATCTCAGTTCCTTCTCCTATTCCTCCGTTGGGGTTGGTGGCGCAGATGGTGTATGTGCCAGGAGTTGTAGCGGTATATGACGTGGCAGTCTGGTTGGTAACATATTGTCCATCGCACAGAATAACATAGCATCGTGCATCCTCAACCTCTGGCCAGCTCAATGTGTTGCCATTGGCAGTCACCTGAGGTGCTGTTGTGGTGAAAGCCTCTTCTGTCGGCAGCCAACTGTCGATGCCGCCAAGAACATTTTCAACGGTGAATCTCGCGGCCTCCTCATCGGTCAGCACGGGTGTGTATTTGTTGGTGCTGGTAGACGAGTTTGTGCGCTTGCTTAGGTCGATTTCATTACCGTTTTTGTCGACAGACTTGTACTCATAGAAATGAGTGGGCAACTGACTCATGCTGCGCCATCCGGCAGCAGAGGGTTTCACATTCATCTTTGTGTGGAGGAAATAAGCCCTGGGCTCATTTTGCCATGGTCTTCCAAGGTCATAATTGCCCTCGGCGTTAAAACCAGGATATGCGTTTACTGTGCAATGTTGGAAAACATATCCCCATTTGAGCATGGGACTGGTGGCGGGTGCGGTGATAGGCCCGGAGTTGGTCATGATGAGTTCGCATTGGTCATAGAAATGGTTGCCACCTCCGCAGATGTAGTCGACTGCGCCATAAATCTGGCATCCTATGTAGTAGCCGCTTTCACCGGTGACCTGGGTGTCCTGCTGGCTCATCATCGCAACATTCTTGAATATGGCCTTCTTGCCGCCTGAGATGGCAACGCCCACGCCAGACCGGCTTTTGCCAAAATCCTTGTCGTTGCGCACGGAGATGTCCTGCAAATAGTTGCCGCCAGTATTGTTGATGTTCAGCACAGGATTGCTGATGCCATCACGGTTGCCATGGAGAATGACGCCGTCACGGCTTTCGCCAATGATGCTCACATTGTAGGCTTTCAGGTTCTGCTCCTCAGCTCCGAAGTCGTAGTCTCCGTTTCTGACAAAGATGACTTTGCGTTTGGCATTTGGTGATGTGTTGCTGCTGTTGACGCTTTTTATGGCAGACTTCCACTCTGCCAGGTTGCTCACCACGAAATCGAATCCAGCTTTTTCTACCTTCGCTTTTTCGCCCACCTCAATATCGACAGTGATGGGGTCGGTATTGGTGTTGCCATAAAGGTCGCTGGCTGCACCAGGGGCCAATGTGAGTGTGTTTTTGGATTGGTAGTTGAGGTTCCATATGGCAAACCTCAGTACAGACGAACCTCCTTCTGCCTCTATGGTCTGGTCTGCTATTGTTGCCTTTGTATCTTTCATTTCACGGTCAAATGTCATCTCCACCACACAATGGTTCTTGTTTGTGGTTGGTGTCTTGGTATAGCTCTTCAGTACAGGTGGAGTGTTGACTGCTATGTGGTCAATGGTCAGTTCAAACCATGCCACAGGTTGTCCTCCGCCTTGGAGGGAGAACACGATAGGGGTGCCAGGCTGGTGGTTGTCGAGGTTGATAACCAAGTCGTACATGGTGGCATCAGATTCCTGGTAGTCGTGTTTTGACGGAATCCATACGGTGGCACCTTGAGAGGAAAGACCGGTCAGCGTTCCATCATTGTAGTTGGCATTGAAATCCTTGAACACCACTTGTTTGACACGCTCGTCGACGGGCATGCTGATGGTGTATTGCCCCTCACCCATTTTGAAACTGCTGTTCTCCCATCCGTCGCCAATGCCGGAAATGCTGTAGGTGCCATTGCTCCAAGAACCGTTTTTCACACCTGCGCCAGTATATTTCAAAACTACTGTTTCGTCATTGGTGGTCTTTTCATACACATGAATACCTTGTACTGTCAGTTGATAGATACGCTGCTGTTCCCCCATCTGTTTCTGCAAGGTATAGACCACCTCGTTGCCGAGGTATTCAGGCGTTCCGGTTATGGTGGTGCCGTCAATAAATTGTGCAGACACAATGGGGATGTGCGTGAATATCATGTCGCTGAGGGTGGCGGTGTAAGGTGGTTGGTTGAGTTGTTCTGCCAGATTGACTTCCTCGCCGTCGACAGTCACTTTTGTGACAGATATGTCGCCTATGTGGAAAATGCGGAGGGTATAGTGTGTTTTGGAGGCAACCGCCCCCATCTCAGTGTCGGGAATCACCTCGATATCAACCAATGCCACACTTCCCTGTTGGGGGGTAGGCAGAGTGAAGGTGCCATCCCCATTGTCATTTACAGTGATGTCGTTGCCCTGTTCGTCTTTGGCCGTCACGCCAAGTGAGCAATAAACCTTGTCGATGCGGAACGTGGTAGTGGCATCGTTGTTGTCGGCGGGAATGTTGCACAGCCAATCGGTGTCATCTCCTTTATCTACTTGCTGGCCGATAACGCTTATTCCATTGATAGCTGCATGATGGGCAGCCAAGTATTTCATCTCAACATTGCGGTAATTGCAGATGTAACCGGAACCATTGGAGAAAGCAAACGACAATTGGCGGAGACCTTTTCCTATCTCGCCAGGGATGCAAATACTGACTGGTGTGTAGCTGCTGGAAGCATCGGCAGAGATGGTGTATTTTGTTTCTCCCTCAATGTCCCCGCTCTCAGCATCTTTGACCTGAATCTCCATAAAACCTCCCGAACCATAGCGGGCCACATCCATTTGGAGTGAATATACCCCCACTTGCTTGTTGAGAAAAAGGTAACTGGCAGTAGCACCATCCTTGATGTAGCCAACATTGGGTCCCTCGTTGACGGCACCGCCGCCATAGGCACCCTTGCTTAGGTCAAGTTGTCCTGGAATCGTTTCCACCACATCGAGAGGATAAAATGCCAGGTCGCCCCAATTGCCCGCATAGCTGCCTGTTGTCTTGGTCACGGCGAACTTAAGCGTATAGGTGCCTTCCTTCAATTGCTCGATGACGTAATTGTGGAGGACGGAAGGAGTCCAACTATTGGTATTCTCGATAGTCACTTGGCGCTCAATCACTACTTGCTGCTGCTCGTCGGTGAGTGTCATCTTCATTTCTGCGGCGTTTTTCGTGCCGGTCTTGAAAGTGAGCAAATAGTCTTGCAACAAAGTGTTGTGGATAGTGAATGACAACTGTGTGTTTTTGCCGGTGCTGCCTACGTTGGCTCCGTTGTTCTCCACATTGAAATTGCTGCCCGTGGCATCGCTCCATGAGATGTATGAATTTGTCGCAGTGGGGATGTCGACAGTGGCTGCCTTGACAGCCAGACATGCCATTATCAGGATAATGACCGAGAAAAATCTGTAGAAATGTTTGCTTTGCATTTTTTGAGATGTTTGATTAGTTGCCACAAAGATACCCTTTATCTACAATAAATCGTGGCGCTATTCTCCAATAGATGATGCAAGTAACAATAATTTCACCATTTAAAACAAAAAAAACACATGGAATTGTTCATGTCGGAAAAATAACGTAACTTTACCGCATCAAAAAACAAACTTCCACATGAGACGCTTTCTTCATCTTTACATACTCTTGTCTGTATGGTTGGCAGTGTCGGCTCAGCCCCATTGTAACGTCAGGGTGTTCAGCCTACATGACGGACTGGCCTCCAATGTCATTTCCAGCATGGTACAGACACCCGACCAAATGATGTGGTTTTCTACTTGGAATGGTCTTTGCTGCTATGATGGATACACTTTCAATGCCTTCAATGACCCATTTGTCAAGGAAAGAACATTGACCACGAATAGATTGCTGAAAGTCTATGTGGCAAATAATGGAAATCTGTGGTGTCTGACTTATGACAGGCAGGTATTTCTTTTCAACCGTTCCACGAGTCGCTTTATTAATTTGTCGTCATTGGTTGCCCAACAGTCGGGGAAAGATTTCATCTGCCAGCGTATTGTCCCGTTGAAAAATGGCTTTACATGGCTATTCAGCCGTGAAAAGGGAGAGAGCTGCTTCCGAATAGATGAACGGATGCTCCTTCAATCCCCAACATCGGCGTGTATACAGGAATTTAGTCCGGTTAATACCTCAAAGAAGTGGGATGATGTCTATGGAGTGGAAATCGATGGCAAAGGCAGTGAGTGGCTGCTGACAGACAAAGGGCCTTATATCGTGGGCAAGCAGTTGAAAGATGCCACTCCCTACAGTTTTTGGTGGGAGGACGGTCAGAATGTGGTATTGGTCTCAAAAGATGGTAGGATTGGCCGTTATGACAGGCAGCACAATGTAGTTGTTCCGATAAAGGGATTTCCAGGAGAGGCAAAGAATGTCTCTTCGGTAGGGCACTTTGGGGAGCACGGCTTGGTTATGCTCACCGACCAAGGACTGAACGTTTGGCATACGGATAGCAATCTCCATAAGTATTTCCCCTTTTCTGCCGGCGATGGGGTGAAATATATCATAGCCGACCATCGCAAACGGGTTTGGGCCATCACGTCTGCGGGAAACGTACTCCTCATTACGGTAGACAAAGGACAGGTGGAACGAGTACCCATGCAGGTGCCATTAAACTCTCTCAGGCAGAGCACACGTAATTTTGTCCACGAAGACAATTACGGCAATTGTTGGATAGGCACCGAACAGGGCTTTTTTGGCTATTATGATGAGGTGACTCACCAGCTTGTTCCTTACTCAGTGAGAACCAACAATGCAGAGCCAACCATCGACAAGTGGTTTGTCGATGCCCATGGTGACTTATGGTTTTCTGGTGAGCATGACGTGGCTGTCATCAATTTCACCCAGTCGTTTTTCAGGCATCATGACCTTGAAGGCATGCAACAGGTGCGGAGTGTATGCTACGACAGTCAGAACCGACTATGGGTGGGTGATATTACCGGCCATGTCGCCGTGACAGACCAGACAGGAAAAGTGGAGGGCTTCTTGGGCTCCGACGGGCAGTTGCATCAAGCACCCACCATCTTCTCCACACACATTTACTGTATATATGAGGACAGCAGACACCGTATGTGGATTGGGACGAAAGGGGATGGCCTCTACTGTCTGAAAGGCAAAGGAAGACTGTCTCATTATCAACATGACAAGACACAGCCTTTCTCCCTATGCAGCGACCAAATCTATGCCATGCATGAGGACTTGAACCATCGGCTGTGGGTAGGTACCTTTGAAGGTGGCATCGCTCTCGTTGATGAGGATGCGTATGGCAATGGCGGTAACTCCGCAATACGTTTTATCCATGCGGGAAATCTTCTGAAAAACTATCCGGTAGATGATTACAACAAAGTGAGGCGAATCACCGAGACGAAGGACGGTGCCATCATCGTATCGGCGTCAAACGGACTCGTCACCTTCTCTGAACACTTTGACTCACCAGAGAAAATAACTTTTTTTGCTCACAAGCACATTCACGGAGACCCATCCTCTCTCTTTACCAGTGATGTGATGCATAGTTACGTTGACCATACGGGGAGAATATTGGTTGCCACTGTTGGCGGCGGTGTGCAGGAGATAATAGGTAAAAACCCATTAAGCAAGCATTTGCGTTTTGCTCCGGTCAAACTGCTTGACAACAACAATTACGGAACGGTGCTTTCCATGAGTGAGGATGCAGAGGAAAATCTATGGATAGGGTGCGAGAACAGTTTGATGATGTATCAGCATCAACTCCGACAATTGTTCCGTTTCGGAACAGGCGACTTGGGAGAGCATACTGAACTGACCGAGTCGCAGTCCGCCTTCAATCCATTGACAGGTGAATTGGCATTTGCCACCACAGATGGATACATCAGTTTCCAACCCAAGCAGATTGGTCATGAGAAAATTCTGCCTCCCATCGTTTTCAAAAGTGTGCTCTTCCATGGCGCTGATGTTCCCCTCAGGCATATCCAGGATGATGTCCTCCTCGTTCCCTCCAATCGGCGCAACCTGACTATTCAGTTTGCTGCACTTGATTACCAGGACAACAGTATGATTCGTTATGCTTATATGCTGGAGGGTGTCGACAAGGATTGGGTCGGACTGGATGAGGAGCACAGCATCACTTACAGCCATCTGCCATCAGGAAAACTCAAACTCAAGGTCCGTTCCACCAATCATTATGGTATTTGGGTGGACAACGACAAAACACTGTTGCTTGATGTAAGACCTACCTTCTGGGAAACATGGTGGGCCAAATTGCTGTACCTTTTGTTGGCAATAGTCGTCATCGGCATTGCCGTGTGGATTTACAGGCTACGTACAAGGGCCTCTATGGAGCGGCAGCTCAACAACATGAAGACGCTTTTTTTCACAGATGTCAGCCATCAGCTTCGCACACCGCTTACGCTTATCGGAGGACCTGTGAGTCAAGTGCTTGATACAGAGCATCTGACCAATGTGGCCAGACAGCATTTGGAGATGGTGCAACGCAATACCCACCGCATGCTTGAACTGGTCAACAGCATGCTCACTTATGGCAAAGACTACAATACCTATATCAGCGACTGGGAGATACCGAAGGGCGAGATTCCTACTGAAGAGCCTGAGACAGCTACTTCGATGCCAGCTGGTGTCACTTCCTCTGAAGAAGATATGGACGAGGGCGAAGACAAGACACGTCTTCTTGTGGTGGAAGACAACAATGACCTGCGTGCTTTCCTGGTGAGCATCCTCCAAAGCGACTATGTCGTAAGCCAGGCATCCAACGGACGTGAGGGACTGGAGAAAGCAATGACAGAGCAGCCCGATTTCATCCTGACCGATGTGATGATGCCTGAGATGGATGGTTTGGAGATGGTACATCGCATCAAGGACAACCATGACATCTCTCATATTCCCATCATCATACTTTCGGCCAAGGCATCGATGGAGGACCGGTTGGAAGGACTGCGTGCAGGAGTCAATGACTATATAACGAAACCCTTCTCTGCCACTTACCTCAAACAGCGGATGCAGAATATCATTGCCAATCAGCGCATACTGCAGAAAAATTTCTTGGAAAGTGTGGAAATGAGCGAAGCCGTGAGTGATGAACATGCAAAAGAGGCACCCGGCATGCTCCAACTGAAGGAAACCAAAATCGTGGACAGTGACAAGGACATGATGGACCAACTTTTAGAATATATTGAGGAGCATCTTGCTGATTCTGAATTGAAAATCGAAGACTTGGCCGCTGCTGTCTGCCTGGGCCGCTCGGTATTCTACAATAAGGTCAAGTCGATTGTGGGCATGAGTCCAGTGGAGTTGCTGCGCCATATCCGTATCAAGCATGCTGAGGACATGGTGTCGAAAAGCAACGAGCCTTTCTCACAGATTGCCTATGCCGTGGGATTCAGTGATGCTCGCTATTTCGGAAAATGCTTCAAAAAGGAAACTGGCCTTACTCCTTCTGAGTATAGGGATAGAAGTTCCTCAGCCAGTACCTAAGCAATATAAAGAAAAAGGGAGAGACGTTGAGCCTCTCCCTTTTCTTGTGGAGTTCATGCGAAACTTATTTTACTACGACTTTCTTTCCGTTGATGATGTAGATACCCTTGGAGAGTTTGCTGTTGTCGGTGCCCAGATACTGACCGCTCATGTTGTAGATGCCTCGGCTGTTTCTGTTGGATACCGCAATTTCGTTGATGCCGTTTGCCCACTCTTCCTTTGCGTCTGCAAGAGCTTTGGCACCAGCTCCTTCAGTGCCGGCAATGGGTGTGAAGGCAAATGAGCGCATATTGCCTACATAGGAAGGACCAAAACCATTGATGCGTATGTAGGCATGGCCCTGTGGGATGGCACCCACTTTGATGTTGCTCTTCTGCAAGAATGACTGCCATCCTCCGGTGCTTTCAAACTCCTCTGTCTTGTTGGTTGAGCACACCAGTTCCGCAGTGTCCTCCATGACATAGGTCACAAATTCCAAAGAAGCGCCGTCATTGGCATGGGCAAAGTTGAATTCTACTTCATACTCTGCATCTTGCGTGTTCCATACTTTGTATACGATGCTTCCGCCATCCTTGAAGCTGTCGAGCTGAAGAAGGCCTTCACTCATCTTGGTCACCACGCCGGATGCCGTGTCATAGCTGGCCAGGTCGAAGGGATAGTTGAATGAGGTGGGCAGTGTGTTGAGAATCTTCAGTTTGGAGATTCCCTGCATGGCTTTCTGAAGTGCTAAATATGCTGCGGTGCGAGCCTCTACATCATCGGCAGCGATGGCAGCCTCAGCATCTGCGATGGCAGCCTCAATGTTCTCGATGGGGGTGCGGTCTTCAATCAAGTTGTCGTATTCCGTTCCCAGGGCATATGGAGCAATGAGTGTTTTTGCCTCTTCGATGAGACTGTTGACACTCTCAACGGTAAATTGTGCATAATAAGCCTCCTTGGCATCAGCAAGAGCTTGCGCACCGGCGCCCTCAGTACCCTCAATCGGTGTGAAGGTGAACAAACGGGGATTGCCTACGTAAGAAGGACCTGTGCCTGTTATCTTAAGATACACATAGCCTGCAGGCACACCGCCTATTTCCATCTGCTTGGGCTCAAATACTTGCCAGCCGCCTGTACCGGCAAACTCCTCTGACGTGGCGTCAGCACAAATGAACTCAACATCATTTTCTATAACATAGAACTGGAACTGCATCTTGGCACCATCGTTGGCATGTGCGAATTCGAAGTCTACCTGATACTTGGCGTCCTTCTTGTTGTATAGCTTGTATATCATGTAGCCGCCCGACCTGAAGTTGTCGAGTTGCATGATATCGCCGTCCATCTTGTATGAGCAGTTGTTGCTTTCGCTGAATGCCGTAACGTCGAATGCTCCTACAGACTTGCTGGGTATAATGTTGAGCGACTTGATGTTGTCAAGAGCCAACAAGGCATCCTGCAGTTTCTCAAACATTTCGTCAACCAGTGTGGGGTCGGGATTGCTGACAAATGCCACTTCATAAGCTTCGTCGACAACCTCTCCCAAGTGGATAAGCAATGATTTGTCCTCAACAGCGTAATAGCCGTCAGAACCTTCGTCATAATAGGCGAGCACATTCTCTGCAATAGAAATCAATGAGTCGAGCTGTTCGACAGTATGATATACCTTCGGCAGATGGCGAATCAGAATGTCACGGACGTTGGTGTATTGGTTGTAATACATGTGCAGGAAATAAGTTTTCCCTTCCTCCATGGCGAATTTTGCCACATCGCGTTTGTCCATCAGTTCGTAGTTTTGCCATGCGCCGTTGCCTGTGCTCAGTTTGTAGGTGGGCATCACCACGGTGGTGCTGTCGTCAGCAAGCACGGTCATGTCGATGGTGGCGGAATTCTGTGAACTGGCAAGATACTGGATGAAGAAATTGCCGGTGAAGCCAGCGGTGAACTTATAGGTGAAGTAATTGTTGCGGGTGAACTCCAACTGAGCGGGATAGTCTTCCATACCAATTTCCATCTCATAGGCGCCACTCTCGTCATATCCGCCCAGCGGTTCCATGGTCTCCTTGTTGTTGTACTCGTTGTGGTAAAGGAGCAGATCGATACGTGTGCTGTCCTTTTCCACGATGACGCCCTTGCCATGGCGCACCTCTTGCTCTTTGGCTTCGGCAGCTGCTATATCGGCCAGGACAGCCGTCACGTCGGCTTTGGTGTAATCCTCGTTGATGGCTTTTACCAATGCCTCATAATTGCTTACCATTGTGGCTGTTGTGGCGTCCTGCAGACTTCTGAAATATTTCACGCGGAAAGCTTTTTGGCTGGCTCGTGCAGCAACATCACCCACCATTCCAGAGCCCTCGGGCAGAATGCGTATGCTCTTGAACTGTACCTTTTGTGGGGCGAGCGCATCATTTCTCCAATATACATGCATCCACACATGTACATAGTTCATGCCCTCCTTCAGATTGACTGAAGAATAGAGATAGACAGGTTCGGCAGGAACAAAAGGGTCTGCTTCTTCCCCTACAATCTCGGGAAGATCCTCGTCGGTCACCGTGGTCATATGTGCGAAGCTGCTGTAGTCAGGTTCCTCATAACCATCGGTGATGGTTTTGCTGGCTGTGGTGGCCAGTTGAATGTTGTTGCCAGTAGCATTCACCAGGTACTCAACGGCATATTGCCCGTCTGCCGGAGCACTGATTTTGAATGTGAGCACTTCGTAACGAAGCAGTGTGCGTGTAGGGCCAAGAAGGGTGTAGGGATGGTCGAGCATCATCTTAGACGGTTCGGTAAACTCGGTCACGGGTTTCCCCAACTCATTGCCAGCCATCGTATGGACGGCGGTCAACAGACCTACTGCCAAGGCCAGCGATTTCAAGTAACGTAATTGTTTCATCATACTTTAATAATTATTTAGGTTAAATCATCATATATTCGCAAAATCGTTCTGGTTGCAAAGATAGATTAAAGATAGGCCGCATACGGGTAAATTTTGCTGTAAAAGGGGTAATAATTATGCGCATATATTTCTTTTTTCAAGAGGGAAGTATTTTGCATGTCGCTGTTTTTCAGATGGATAGGTGGTCGTAGTAATTATTCCACTTATTTGAGGAATTTTTGCCCATGCATAAGAAAGATTACTTGTATTTTTGGCAGTCGATATTATGCAATCTCTTAACTCATACCATAATAATGATGAAGAAATATCTCGCATCGGTCACGGTGTTCTGTTGCTGTTTGGCTATCTCGGCACAGACCATACCTTACAAAGATTCTACCCTCTCATTCCATGAGCGGGCCAAAGACTTGGTTTCAAGAATGACTCTTGAGGAAAAAATCAATCAAGTTGGGCACAGCACAATGGCCATTTCCCGTTTGGGAGTAAAAGGCTATAATTATTGGAATGAAGGTCTGCATGGCGTTGCTCGTTCGGGTGCAGCCACATCGTTCCCATCGTCAAAGGCAATGTCTTCCACATGGGACTTGGCGCTCATCAAAAAGTGTGCAGAAGCTACCGCCAATGAGGCTCGTTGGTATAATAGACACAAAAACAAGGGACTTACCTATTGGTGTCCTACAATCAATATGAGCCGCGACCCCAGATGGGGGCGCGATGAGGAAAACTACGGCGAGGACCCCTATCTCACGGGCCGTATTGCAGTGGAATATATCAAAGGTATGCAGGGCGATGACCCCAAGTACTATAAGACGGTGGCCACTGCTAAGCATTTCGCAGCCAACAACTATGAGGGAGGGCGCCACGATTCCTCGTCCGATATGGACGAGCGTGACCTCAGGGAGTATTACCTGCCGGCTTTTGAGATGGCAGTCAAAGAGGGTAACGTGAGAAGCATCATGAGTGCATACAATGCGCTCAATGGCATCCCCTGCTGTGCCAATCATGAACTGCTCATCGATATCCTGAGGACAGAATGGGGGTTTGATGGCTTTGTCACAAGTGATTGTGGTGCCATCGACGACATCTTCCAAAAGCATAGATATGCTGCTACTGGTGCAGAGGCATCTGCTGTTGCGATGGTCAATGGCGAAGATCTCAACTGTGGCAGTACGTTTCAGGACCATTGCAGGGAAGCCATTGAAAAGGGATATATGACAGAAGCGCAACTCGACACCGCGCTTGTAAGGGTGTTTGAGGCAAGGTTCTCATTAGGTGAGTTCGACTCCAATCATCCATATGTCAACTGCGGCGAGGGTATGTTGGAGTGCAGCGAACACAGGGCTTTGGCATTACAAGCCTCGCATGAAGCCATCGTTTTGTTGAAAAATGAGGCCAATTGTCTTCCGCTTCATGCGCCTGACATCCAGAAAATTGCGGTAATCGGACCATACTCCAATACTATCCAACTGGGTGGCTACACAGGTGAGCCTACTTATAAAAAGACATTGCTGCAGGCAGTCGCCGACGTGATGAATTTCACCATCTCCAGCGACGGAACCATACAGGCAGAGAATTACGATGAGGCTTCGAAGGGCAGAGTGGACAATCCTGGTATTGGTTACATTGAGTCAGGAGCTGTATTCCGATATGATAATGTGGATTTTGGTGAGGGCAAAACCAAATTCTCTTTCAGTTATGCCGGATGCTATGGCAACCGTCAAATGACCGTAAGAATCGACAATGCAAAAACCGGCACCTTACTCTATCAAGGTACTCTTCCAGCTACCGCCAACAACTGGACTACCTTCGTCACCGTTGTTGCTGACTTGCCTGAAGAGGCGCGAACCATCATCGGTACGCACACGATATATCTATCTTTTAGCAAATTGTCAGGAGCAAGCGACAGCAATAAATATATTATCAATCTTGATTGGTTTCGTATTTATAATGAGGACGATGTGTCCTCCACAGCTCTGGGTAGTAAGGTGATGTGCGCACAGGGTTCCAGTATCAGCGGTAGTAATGACCAAAAATTGCTTGATGAGGCTGTATCCATGGCGAAAGAAGCCGATGTCGTGCTCCTCGCTTTGGGAACAGACCTTAATGTGAGTGATGAGAGCCGCGACAGAAACAGTCTTTCGCTTCCAGTAGTGCAACAGAAATTGCTGGAGTCTATCTATGCCGTCAACCCCAATGTGGTCCTTATCCTCAGCACGTGTTCTTCGATGGACATCAGTTGGGCAGACAGGAACGTACCTGCCATCATTGAGGCTTGGTATGATGGTCAGGAACAGGGGCAAGCCATCTGCGATGTTGTCTTTGGCAGTTATAATCCCGGTGGGAAGCTTACTTCCACTTGGTATGCTTCATTGTCCAATTTGCCTTCCAATCTAAAGCAATACGGCATTCGGAAGAATAAGTACACCTACATGTATCACGACAGAAAGCCATTGTATCCCTTCGGTCATGGGCTTTCCTACACATCTTTTGCTTACAGCGATTTGGCGTTGGACCGTAGGTCGCTTAACCCTGGAGAAGAAATAAAAGTGACAGCCAACATTACCAACACAGGTTTGAGAGACGGTGCAGAGGTGGTACAGTTGTATGTCCATTGTCAATCAGAAATCGAGAGACCAATCAAACAATTAGTCGGATTTGTCCGTGTGGAACTCAAGGCAGGTGAGACCAAACAAGTTGCAATTCCATTGAAACATGAGCAATTGGCTTATTATAATGACAAAACCTTCACCTTCGACGTTGAAACAGGTGATGTGGATATCTATTTGGCGGCCAGTTCGGCTGATGTAAGACTTCAAGACAAGATTAGTGTCTTGGGGTCCACCGTGAAAACAACCTATAAATCCTCTTCCAATGGTATGAGTTTTCTCCTTCATCACAAGCCTACTGCCAACAAGGTCTATAATCTCAGTGGCGTTTGTGTGGGAGATACTGACAGTTTCAACACATTGTCTCGTGGATTATATATTGTTGATGGCAACAAGTGCATCATAAAAGACAAATGAAAAAGGAAAAAACCAGCAAAGGAAATAATCATGGGGAGATGATGGTTGCATTTGTGTCACTGCAACCTATACGGCACTAAGGTTTCGGGAAACTCTTCCATGTTGATATAGAGCTTTCCTTTTTCCTTGGCATCCTTCACTGCTTTTTCGCCAGCAGTGCGGTGGGTGTAGAGGAATAGGCTGATGGCTTCCTCGGCAGTCTCGTTGTCGCCAGAGGCGATGTTGTCGACAGTGCCATAGCCGAGGTATTTGCCTTTGCTGTCAAAAAAGGAATAGGCATAACCACCCCCACCCCTTGAAGCGGAGCTTTTGACATGGCGCACCTTGAAGGCCACCTGCGACAGTGTATCGATAAGGGCATCGTAGTCTTTGGGGTCGTATTTCACCACGTCGCGGAGGATGAAGCCATTACGGAGGTCCCTATATAGCCAGGTGATGGAGTCGGGCGTGATGTCATAATCTGTCTGCACAGCAATACCTGAGTTGGAGTGCATGGAGTAGTGGATGGCGGTTGTTTCTTTTTTGATGGGGCGTCTTTTGCCCAGCAAGCCATAGTTGCCCGCATGGCATGTGAAGAGGCAAGTGGCTATAGCCATAATGAATATGACAACCAAAGTAGTCAATAATCTATTATCCATAATCGTTGCTTTTTGAAGGCAAAGATACGATTAAGCGAGCGGAAAGCAAAACAAACAACGAAGTTTTTGTTTTCTTGCCCGAGCGTGAGTCTCTTCGGCGAAGCCAAAGATACGATTAAGCGAGCGGAAAGCAAAACATTTGCGACAGAAAGAAAACTTGCTTTCCGTATTTGTCGCAAATTTTGTTGCCTGTCGCAAACTCCTTTGAGAGAAATCACAAAGAATGATTCAAGGGCCATTGTAAATATAGTAATTTTGTACTGTGATAAAAAAGGCAGGTTTGCCTGCCACAAAAAATAAGATATTTGTTTTGTATTGCATTTGATTTGCACTATCTTTGCAA
>JAGCXX010000048.1 GCA_017961115.1 Prevotella sp.
AACGTCAATTCAGCGATGCGCAGTCAGCATGGGGATGGTTCGTCGTGGTCAACCTATTACGAGCACCGCGACGGATGGGCTGGCTACGATTGGCAGATGTCCAGGAGGCAACAGGTATCGCTGCCCGCTGGCAATTATGTGCTGAAGGTGGCCTGCCGTTCTGCTTCTGCAAATGTTGACGCACAAGTTAGGGTGAACGACATTTTCATGCGTTTTCCCACCAAGGGTGATGTTGGATATGGTATTTCTACTGACGGCAAAGCATGCTTCGACCCTACCGCACAGTTTGCCAATGGCAATCAAGGGCGCGGATGGGAGTGGCGTTACGTTCCTTTCACTGTTACTGACTCCACACCTGTCGAGATAGTATTTACCGGTAGCGTCGAAAACTGTCTCAACCAATGGATGAGCTTCACCAACATCAGCCTGCTGCGTCAATCTTTAACATCCATATTGTTGCCAGAGTCAAGGGAAACACATTACCATTACAGAAAAGAAATCGCCTCTGAAAAAAATCTCCAGCATAACTCCTATACTTTAGACGGCCGTCAGGCTACACGTAATTCTGGACGAATCATCATCACCAAATCTCATTGATTCTCCACAATGTCTTTTGTTGGCGGGGTGCTACAGTAAAGGGTTATGTTTCCCAACTTCTTTTAATTAAGCTTTAACACTGCTTAAAATGATGTTCTAAAATCAGAAAACTTAACGACTATTATAATCATATGAACAGGAAAAAAGGTTTGCTACTTGTGGCAGTCATTGAAATGATGATCATCTTTATCATTACACTGCTTTTTGTAGCAGAAGTCATCCCCATGAAACTTTTCATCACTTTGCTTCTCATCGTGACAGTCATAACATCCAGTGTCATTGTTCTTATCATCAAGAAGTTTACCTCTTAAGTGGCTTCGCGGATAGGACTTTGCACATATTATCATATGAAACAGTTGGAGCCCAACGGAGGAATACCCCGTCACATATTGCTGATGATGGCAGTATTGGCAGGTTTCACCGTGGCCAATCTCTACTATAACCAGGCGCTGTTGGAGTTGATCAGCCAGGGTGTCGGCATTACCCAGGTAGAAGCCAACCTCATCACGGTTATCACACAGGTAGGTTATGCGTTGGGATTATTGTTCGTCGTTCCATTGGCAGACATGGTGCCAGTACGTCGAATCACCATGTTGGCGATGAGCGTTGCGGCAGCGTCAGCATTGCTGATTGCGTATGCCAATAATGTTTGGCTGATATGGGGTGCTTCGCTGACGTTGGGACTCAGTTCCATCATGCCGCAGCTATACATCCCAATGGCCACGTTATACTCACGGCCAGAGAACAAGTCACGCAACATGGGATATGTTGCATCAGGTCTTTTGACGGGAATCTTGTCTGCCAGAGTCATCAGCGGGTATGTTGGTGAGTGGCTGGGCTGGCGTGCCATGTTCATCATCGTGGCTGTGTTCATGCTTCTCGGTCTTATTGTCACACTCTTGATGATGCCACAGATGCGTCCTTTATTCCAAGGCACCTATCGACAACTGATGCAAAGTGTAGGCAGCATTTTCGTAAGCCATCCTCGCATTAGGCTTTATTCTTTACGTCCCGCCTTGGGTTTCGGCAGCGTGTTGTCCGTCTGGTCGTGCTTGGCCTTCCACCTTGCTGAACCACCTTTCGAAGCAGGAAGCGACATGGTGGGGATGTTAGGACTATGTGGTGTTGTGGGAGCCGTGGCCGCAAGTGGTGTGGGCAAATATGTGCCCAAGGTGGGTATCTTGCGTATGTCTGTCATCGGTGCAAGTTGTCAGCTGGCAGCATGGATTGCAGTATACATCTTTGGAAATACGTATGGTGGTATCATTGCCGCCATCATTTTGGCTGATATTGGTGCCCAGTGCCAGCAAATCAGCAATCAGAGCGGCAGTTTGCAAGAACTGCCCGAAGCCACCAATCGTGTGAACACCATCTTTATGACCACCCTTTTCATCGGCGGCAGTTTGGGCACCCTGCTGTCAGGCATTGGTTGGAGTCATCACGGATGGACGGGAGTCTGTTTTGTAGGAGCCTCCTTCGCTATCTTATCGCTGCTGCTGTCAGTATATGATAGGATGACGTATAAACATTGAGTATAGTTGCTTATATGTCTTGATTTCTTTGACATATTGTAATTTGTTTGAAAAAAATACGGCTAATAGTTGACTTTTCAGTATATTTGTATCCGTGATACAACTATAATCAAGTCAAATCTATCAAAACTCCAGAAATTATGAGAAAAAACAAATTGTTTTCCGCCATTCTCGTTATCATGCTGCTGGCCGTTCCAGTCATGGTGTTAGGCATAAGAAACCAGGCAGAAAAAGCAAGGTGCCTCGAAGTGTCGTTTGACTACAAGCGACAGGCTGGTCCTGGTTCCAACCAATATGCCGTTTGGATAGAAAACGAAAAAGGAGATGTTGTGAAGACGCTTTTCGTCACCTCCTACACCACCAAGGGACGCACCCGACCCGGCGAGCAGCCCATGCGAGGCTATGTCAAGCGTCCCGCCTGTGTGCCAGTATGGGTAAAAGCCTCGAAAGCTGAGGAGCAGACCGACCAGCAGTTGGATGCCTTTACAGGAGCCACGCCAAATGCAGACGGCACGCAGACTTTCACATGGGACTTTACCGACCAAGCAGGAAAAGCCGTTAAGAAAGGAACATACAAAGTACTTGTGGAAGCTACCCTCTTCGGTGAGAGTGACATCGTATACTCAGGCGTCTTCTCCTTCAAGGACAAGACGGGTGACGTCGTCCTTACCTCAACACTTACCAAAGAAGACGAGTCGCACAAGGATATGGTGACGAACGTGAAAGCTGTACTTAGATGAAGAAGGAATAACTGAACGAATGAAACGTACTTTAATCGCATTCTTGATGGTCATGGGGACATTTCAGTTGCATGCGCAAGACCAAAATTTTTGGATATACCTTTGTTTTGGACAGTCGAACATGGCAGGACAGGCTCCCATCGAGGAGCAAGACTTAGCAGTGGGCGACCGTTATCTCAGTATGGCAACCACTGACGGAGCAGACCGGAAGTTGGGCACATGGCGTAAAGCCGTGCCACCACTGTGTCGTGCAGATGCTCATCTTGGTCCTGCCGACTGGTTTGGACGTACGCTGATAGACGTGGTGCCCGAGAATGTGCGCATCGGCATCGTGTCTGTGGCAGTTGAAGGTTGCCCCATCACCTTTTTCGACAAGGACCAGAATGCAGCCCTTATCGCCAAGGAAGACCGTGACTGGATGAACGGCATCCTTGACCAATACGGCCGTGACCCTTATGAGCGTCTGCTGACGATGGCCAAGACAGCCGCCAAGGACGGAGTCATCAAGGGCATCCTGCTTCATCAGGGCGAGACCGATGCCTATAATGACCAATGGAGAAAGACGTTGAGAAAGATTTACCGCGACCTGCAACAAGAGTTGCGTTTCGACTCAACAGAAGTACCCCTACTTGTGGGTGAGGTCGTACGCGGGGAGTATGGCGGAATCTGCGGCCATGCCAATCCCACCATCAACGATATCGCCAACCATTATCCGAACACGTATGTTGTCTCTTCCGAGGGCTG
>JAGCXX010000049.1 GCA_017961115.1 Prevotella sp.
CGACTACCGCATGGCCATGAACATCCCCGACTACTGGATTAAGACCATCAAGGAGTTGAGCGATGAGAACTGGAAACCCTCATCCATCTTCTGGGAAGTAAAGAATCGCCGTCCCGACGAGAAGACCATCAGTTACTGCGAGAGCCACGACCAAGCCCTTGTCGGCGACAAGACCATTGTCTTCCGACTGATAGACGCCGATATGTACTCGCACTTCAAGAAGGGAGACGAGAATGAGATGGCCAACCGCGGCATTGCGCTTCACAAAATGATACGTTTGGTGACAGCCGCTGCCATCAACGGCGGTTACCTCAACTTCATGGGCAATGAGTTCGGCCATCCCGAGTGGATAGACTTCCCGCGTGAGGGAAATGGCTGGAGTTACAAATATGCCCGCCGTCAGTGGAACCTTGTCGACAATCAAGACCTATGCTACCACTGGTTGGGCGATTTCGACAAGAAGATGCTCAGCGTCATCAAGAGTCAGCGCAACTTCCAGAAGACACCCGTACAGGAAATCTGGCACAACGACGGTGACCAAATCCTTGCCTTCATGAGGGGCGACCTCGTGTTTGTATTCAATTTCAGTCCTACACGTTCTTTCACCGACTACGGTTTCCTCGTTCCCACAGGATCCTATGATGTCGTGCTCAATACAGACGCCAAGGAGTTTGGCGGAAATGGCTTTGCCGATGACTCCATCACCCATTTCACCAACTTCGACCCCCTGTATGTGAAAGACCACAAGGAGTGGTTAAAACTCTATATTCCAGCTCGTTCTGCTGTTGTGTTGAAGAAAAACTAAGATGCCGTATCTGAACGATATCAATGAGAGAATACCCGACAAGCGATACACGCAAGTGACATGTGCCATCGCTTTTTGGGTATTCTCTTTTGTATATCTCTATTTCTATCAGACAGAAGTGCTGGCAGCAGGACAGCACGTGTTTTCCGGTGGCAGGACATACTACCATGGTCTTGTAGGTGCTTTTCTCATCACCCTTACCCTCTACCTGCTCCAACTGGTTGTCGTAAGGTTGGTTCCCATCTACAAGCGAGGACACGCCCTGACCTATTTTCCCTCGTTGCTCATACTCACCATTATCACGGATTTCAGTCCGTCATCCGACAAGGTTTACACTTTAGGCGGTTGGTGGATAGCTATTCCCATACTTGCCATCCTTTATGGAGGTGTGCTGTGGGTACTCCGACAGATAGAGCCTTTCGAACCCGATACAGCCAGTCATGGACTGATGTCGCGCACCACATGGGTCAATCTGCTGACGATGTGCATCATGTTTGTATCGGTAGGTATCTTCAGCAATGGCGATGAGGCGTTTCACTATCGTATGAAGATGGAACAACTCATCACCAAGGACAAATATGATGAGGCACTCAAGATAGGAAGGCGCTCATCGGCTACCGACCCCTCGCTGACCATGCTGAGAGCATACGCCCTGTCGGCAAGCGGTCTTCTTGGAGAGCGTTTCTTTCACTATCCTGTTGCGGAAGGGTTGGAAGAATTGGTTGCCGACAGCATATCCATGCAATCCATCCTCATCCCCGACAGCATCATCAGGGAAAAGGCAGGAGCGCCCCGCACCAAAGCCGACTACCGGCTGATGAACCTGTTGCTCAACAAGGACCTCAGCACATTCTCCACCCTTGTAACCCGGATTTACCCCGATTCCCTCATGCCCAGGCATTATGCAGAAGCGTTGGTTTACCACCACTATTATTCCGGTCAGCCCATGAAGGACTCGTTGGACAATGTCACTGAAACCGATTTCCATGATTTCATGAAAAAGGAAAAAGAGCGTCAGGGCATTGTCACAAAAAACCAACTTCGCAGGACATTTGGAAACACCTACTGGTATTATTACAAATATGCCGGTAACAAAAGGAAGTGAAGGCTTTCCGATAGAGAAACCCTATGTCATGTGGTGACAAATATGACATTTTCCTGTCAATTGAGACATGGAAAAGCATTTTTGGCACGGTTTTCGCTATTTAGAGGTCAGAATTGATAAAAATACTTTTAAAATTCAACAATTATGAACATTCAACCATTAGCAGACAGGGTGTTGGTGCTTCCCGCACCCGCAGAAGAGAAAGTCGGTGGCATCATCATCCCCGACACAGCAAAAGAGAAGCCTCTTCAGGGCAAAGTTATTGCAGCCGGAAAAGGTACGAAAGATGAGGAAATGATACTCAAAGCCGGAGACCAGGTGCTTTATGGCAAATATGCCGGTACGGAAGTGGAGTTTGAAGGAGAGAAATATCTGATTATGCGTCAGAGTGATGTTCTCGCCATTATCGGATAATTGAAAGAACTAACATTATTATAATTATGGCAAAAGATATCAAATTCAATATTGAGGCACGCGACCTCCTCAAGAGTGGTGTTGACAAATTGGCCGACGCCGTGAAGGTAACATTAGGACCTAAAGGCCGCAACGTAGTCATTGAGAAGAAGTTTGGCGCTCCCCAAATCACCAAGGATGGTGTCACCGTAGCCAAGGAGATTGACCTTGAGGACCCCTTTGAGAATGCAGGAGCACAATTGCTGAAGAGTGTTGCCTCCAAGACTGGCGATGATGCAGGTGACGGTACGACCACAGCCACTCTGCTCGCCCAGGCCATCATGACCGAAGGTCTGAAGAATGTCACAGCCGGAGCCAATCCTATGGATTTGAAGAACGGTATCGACAAGGCAGTGAAGGCAGTTGTTGATTTTATTGCCAGCAGTTCAGAAAAGGTAGACGACAACTATGACAAGATTGAGCAGGTAGCAACAGTATCAGCCAACAACAAACCAGAAATTGGTAAGCTTTTGGCAGATGCCATGCGCAAGGTGTCCAAAGACGGTGTCATCTCCATTGAGGAGAGCAAGAGCCGTGAGACCCATATCGAGGTCGTGGAGGGCATGCAGTTTGACCGTGGTTACCTGAGCGGTTATTTTGTCACCGACCCCGACAAGTTGGAGTGTGTTTTCGACAATCCTCTGATTCTCATTTACGACAAGAAAATCAGCAACATCAAGGAGTTTCTTCCTATCCTTCAGCCGGCAGCAGAGAGCGGACGTCCGTTGCTCGTTATCGCCGAGGATGTGGATTCTGAGGCCCTCACCACATTGGTGGTCAACCGCCTGCGCTCTGGTCTGAAGATTTGCGCAGTGAAGGCACCGGGCTTCGGCGACCGCCGCAAAGCCATGCTTGAGGACATCGCCGTGCTGACTGGCGGTGTGGTCATCAGCGAAGAGAAGGGACTCAAACTTGAGCAAGCCACTCTCGACATGCTGGGCACCTGTGATAAGGTGACTATCACCAAGGACAATACTACCATTGTTGATGGTGCCGGAACCAAGGAAGCCATTGCCGACCGCGTGGCAGCCATCAAGAAGGAGATTGAGAACACCACCAGTTCATACGACAAGGAGAAGCTCCAGGAGCGTCTTGCCAAGTTGTCAGGCGGTGTGGCAGTCCTCTATGTAGGTGCCAATAGCGAGGTGGAGATGAAAGAGAAGAAAGACCGTGTTGACGATGCACTCTGCGCTACCCGTGCAGCCATTGAGGAAGGTGTTGTCGCCGGCGGTGGCATCACTTATATCCGTGCGCTCGATGTCCTTGCCGATGTGAAGGGTGACAACCAAGACGAGCAGACCGGTATCAACATTGTAGCACGCGCCATCGAGGAGCCACTCCGTCAGATTGTCGCCAATGCAGGCGGTGAGGGTGCTGTAGTCGTTCAGAAAGTTCGTGAAGGCAAAGGTGACTTCGGTTACAACGCCTATACGGATGTCTACGAGGACCTTCGCAAGTGTGGTGTCATCGACCCAGCCAAGGTGACCCGTGTTGCTCTTGAGAATGCAGCGTCGATTGCAGGAATGTTCCTCACCACTGAGTGCATTATTGTAGACAAGCCTGAAGATAAGCCCGCCATGCCGATGGGAGGCGCTCCAGGAATGGGTGGAATGATGTAAACTGACACATATAGTTGACAATTTGAGGGGGAAACGCCAATGTTTCCCCCTTAAATTTGTAAAAATATACACTTTTTCTTTTTTTTTTAAATTAAATATTTGGCGCAATGTGAATTATCATATAATTTTGCATTCCAAATAGGAATAATTTTATCAGAAGATATTTTTTTGATTTGTTTTAGTAGATTAGTTTTTAAGTAGTTTGTTTTTTGAAAATCGGTTGTCGTGAGACATCCGATTTTTTTTGATTAACTTCCCACATTTTTGCCATACCCGTTGCAAATCTTTTAGAAGTAAAATCAAATAATTGGGTAGACATACTGCCAAAAATGGCTATATTTGCAAGCAAATGGAAAATGCATACAACCATGGACAATAAACAATTCTTTTTTGCCGTTGATCTTGGTGCCACCAGTGGCCGCACAATTGTTGGTACACTTTCAGACGAAAGGCTCTCATTAGAGGAAATCACCCGATTTGACAACAATCTCATTCAGACAGGAGGACATTTTTACTGGGATGTCTTTGCCCTGTATCATGAAATCATCAAAGGCCTTCGAATCATAGCCCAGCGGCAGATTCCCATCACCTCCATCGGTATAGACACATGGGGTGTGGACTTTGTATGTATTGGTGAAGACAATGCCATCCTGCGCAATCCGCTTTCCTACCGTGACCCCCATACCTTTGGGATGATGGAGGAGTATTTTGAGAAATGTGTGGACAAGAAAACAGTTTATGACACCACTGGCATTCAGTTCATGAACTTCAACTCGCTGTTCCAACTCTATGCCATGAGGAAGAATGAAAATGCCGCGCTAAAAAATGCCACCAAGATACTGTTTGTGCCCGACTGCTTGAGTTTCATGCTGACCGGCAAGCAGGTATGTGAATACACCATCGCGTCCACCTCACAGATATTGGACCCGAGGACCAAGGACCTCGACGACAATCTGCTGTCAAGCGTAGGTCTGTCAAGAGATATCTTTGGTGAGATGGTCAGTCCCTCCACCGTCATCGGAACCCTTACCGAGGAAGTACAGGCGATGACCGGTTTGAAAGCCATACCTGTCGTTGCTGTGGCCGGTCACGACACCGCAAGTGCCGTGGCAGCCGTTCCAGCCCGTGACGAGCAATTTGCCTATCTGAGCAGTGGCACGTGGAGTCTGATGGGAATAGAGACCCAAGAAGCCATTATCAATGAGCAAAGTTACAATCTCAATTTCACCAATGAGGGAGGAATAGAGGGAACTACCCGTTTTTTGAAGAACATTTGTGGCATGTGGCTTTATGAGCGCTGCCGAAAAGAGTGGACCGATGCCCCCAAGTCACATGCCGTCCTTCAGGCAGAGGCCATGAAAGTCACTCCTTTCCAAAGCATTATCAATCCAGATGACCAATGTTTTGCCAACCCCACCTCGATGGTGGAAGCCATCCAAGGTTACTGCCGCGCCACCAATCAGCATGTTCCTGAAGGGTATGCCGAAATATGCCGATGCATTTTCGACAGTTTGGCCCTGCGCTACAGGCAGGTGTTCAAGTGGCTGAAAGAGTTCTCCACATTCCCCATCAACACCCTGCACATCATCGGTGGTGGTTCGCTTAATGAATACCTTGACCAATTCACGGCAAATGCCACAGGCGTTGAGGTGCTCGCCGGTCCTCAGGAAGGCACCGCCATCGGCAACATCATGCTTCAGTCGAAAGCATGCGGCATAGTGAAAGACATATGGGAGATGCGCAAGATTATTGGCAACAGCATCGAGATGAAGCGTTTTGTCCCTCAGGACAAGGAACAATGGGAGGCTGCCTACAGCCGCTATTTGGAAGTTACCAGACAATAATACTAACCATCAATAACTAAAACAAAAAGCAAATGAAATCAGAACTGATTGAGAAGGCTTATGAAGTAGCCAAAGAACGTTATGCCGCCATTGGCGTCGACACCGACAAAGCCATAGCAGAATTGGAGAAGCAACAGATATCCCTGCATTGCTGGCAGGCAGACGATGTTGTAGGATTTGAGCGCAATGATGCTCTCTCCGGAGGTATTCAGACCACAGGCAACTATCCTGGTCGTGCACGCAACATCGACGAGGTTCGTCAAGACATCGAGTATGTGAAAACCTTGATAGCAGGTAATCATCGTCTCAATCTCCATGAGATTTACGGAGATTTCGGCGGACAGTTTGTTGACCGCGACCAGGTGGAAGTCAAGCATTTCCAGAGTTGGATTGACTGGGCCAAGGAGAACAAGATGATGCTGGACTTCAACTCCACATCCTTCTCTCATCCGAAGAGCGGCAATCTCACACTTTCCAATCCCGACAAGAGCATCCGCGACTTCTGGATTGAGCATACCAAGCGTTGCCGCCTCATTGCCGATGCCATGGGCAAGGCCCAGGGAGACCCCTGCATCATGAACATCTGGGTGCATGACGGTTCGAAGGACGTGCCTGTGCAGAGGATGAAATACCGCGAGATTCTTGCCGCCTCCCTCGATGAGATTATGGAAGAGAAACTCGACGGAGTGAAAAACTGCTTCGAGGCAAAACTTTTCGGAATCGGTTTGGAGAGTTATACTGTCGGTTCGCATGACTTCTACACCGCATATTGCTCTACCCGCAAGCAGATGTACACCATCGACACGGGTCACTATGAGCAGACAGAGAATGTGAGTGACTTTGTCTCCACCCTGCTCATGTATGTGCCCGAACTGATGCTTCATGTCAGCCGTCCGGTGCGTTGGGACTCCGACCATGTGACCATCATGAATGACCAGACACTCGACCTGTTCAAGGAGTTGGTTCGTTCCAACGGCCTTCACCGTGCCCATGTCGGTCTCGACTACTTCGATGCCAGCATCAACCGTATCGGCGCATACATCATCGGTACACGTGCCACACAGAAGTGCATTCTTCAAGCAATTCTCGAGCCATTGGCCAAACTTCGCGAATATGAGGACAACGGTCAGTATTTCGAGCGTCTTGCCCTGATGGAGGAAGCCAAGTCGATGCCTTTCGGTGCTGTGTTCGACTATTTCAACCTCAAGAACAACGTTCCTGTTGGCGACGAGTTCATCACCGCCATCCAACAGTACGAGAGAGACGTTACCTCAAAGCGTTAATAGTAACACTTCTGCATTATGTCAACAAGTAAAGGAAGCCTGAGGAGTACGATAGCCGTATCTCTGACCAATTATTTGGATGCCGGTGCCATTGTTGCCGGAGCCAGTGGTCTGACGTTATGGCAGAATTACCTTGGTCTGACCGAGGTTCATTTAGGATGGCTCAACTTCATCAGCGCCAACTGTCTGGGAGCAGCCCTTGGCGCCATCATCGGTGGGTTCCTCGCCGACAAGTATGGACGTAAATTCATCTATACCTACAACCTCCTGGTCTATATGTTGGGTGTGGCGCTCATCATCTGCAGTGTCAACTTCCCGATGTTGCTGACCGGATTTCTCGTTACGGGTATCTCTGTGGGCATTGGTGTTCCAGCATCATGGACCTACATCTCAGAGAGTTCGGAAGTCAACAACCGAGGCCGCAACATCTGCATATCCCAGATGTCGTGGGGTGTTGGTCCCATGATGATTCTGCTTTTGGGAATGCTGTTTGCCCCCGGCGGTTATCTTTTTGGATGGGTTGAGGGCGTAGCCCATGCCATCGGCGGAGATTCTCTCACCCAAGAATCCGTCAATGTGTTCAGTTCACGCATCGTGTTCCTGTCCCTGTTCATTGTTGCGTTCATCGCATGGAATTTGCAGCGCAAACTTGATGAGAGCAGTGAATGGAAGGCCGCCAAGGCAGCCGCCAAAGCCAAGGGAGAAGACACCGGCCTTCTTCATGCTTTCGGTGTGCTGTTCTCCAACAGTGTGGCCGTCAAGACCGTATGTTTTTTGGCAACCATCTATCTGACATGGAATTTGGTGGCATCGGTGGTGGGATTCTTCCAGCCCCATATTTATGAGACAGCGGGAGGGGTAACCAACGAGCAAGCCAACTGGATGAACTGCATCCAATGGGCGATTATCGTCGGTGTGACCTTCATCGTGTCAAAGATTATTGACAAGACCAGCCACAAGGCCATCTATACCTTTGGTTTGATAGTCGCCATCTGCGCATGGCTCGTCATCGTCACCATCGGTGTCAATGGCCGTGCCGGACTCTGGCTGTTTGCTGTCCTTTGGGGCATTCAGGGCGGTTCCTCACCACAGATATTCTATGCCCTTTGGGGTTCTGAGTTGTTCCCCGCCAAGTTCCGTGCCGGAGCCCAAGGTCTGATGTTCTTTATTGTCCGCGGCCTGTCCGCTGTATGGGGTTTGATATTCACCTATATCTATGGAGAGAACGGTGAGGGATTCACCATTGCGGCCTATTGCATGATAGCCCTGTTGCTCATCTCCCTTGTTGTGGGCTTCATCTGTTGTCCCAACACCCGTGGTCGCACACTTGACAGCATCGCCAAGGAGCGTTATGGAGAGAATTATTAACCAACCTACATAAGCAGAATAACCTAACATGACAAGAAATCCGGCTTCCTGAGTGGAGCCGGATTACTTGTTTTTGGTATGGTCTGCTGTTTTTGTTTCGTGGGATTGAAATGTTATTTCGGTAGATTGAAAGCCACAGACATTTCCCTCATTTGTTCCTGAGTCATGCCATCCGGCTCAAATCCCATACAGCGGGCGTTGATATAGATTTTTGCACTCTTCGAGAGCACATCTATCTGGTCAAAGGCATCCATCACGTCAAGTCCCTGTGCGAAAACGCCATGTTTTTCCCACAAGACGACATCATAGTCATCGAGTTCCCTCAAGGTAGCGTCAGCCAGTTCCACACTGCCGGGCAGTGTATATGGGATGATACCCAGTCCAAGCGGACAGAATGCTTTTGTCTCAGGTATCATGCTCCACAGGATGTTGGTCAGCACGTCTTTTTCGAGGAATTTCTTCGAGTGGCTCATTGCCACCAACTCAATGGGATGTGTGTGTACGGTTGCGGTGTATGTTGAGCCCTTCTCAATCAGGTGGTTATGTACGGTAAGATGTGAGGGCAGTTCACTTGTGGGCATCACTGGTTCATCAGCAATAATTACATAACTGGCGCAGTCGTCGAGAATGCGTATCACGCTTCCGTTGCTCATGGGCCATCGAGCGAGGTCGCGCATTCTTTTTCCCGTTCCCTTGCAATAGAAATAGCAACCCTTAAGGTAAGGGAGAGCGACTCCGATAGGTTTCACTTCACTGATGGCAGGCATTTCACGAATCTCGTCGTCCACAAATTGAGTGATGTTAACGGTGATGTTACCACCATTTCGCTCTGCCCATCCGTTTTGCCACAAATAGCCGGCTACCTCTGCGATTTTCTCGATTTCTCCACGCAAGCCAGGACGGTTTTCCAAAATACTTTTCATAGTTTTCAAATAGTTTATTAATTATTCGATAATTATCTTTTATTCATCTCTTTTTCCTGCCACCCCTTGTTTCCTGAATTCACTGGGTTTCAATCCCGTCTTCATGCGAAAACGTGAGGAGAAATAATCAGGAGAGTCAAAATTCAATCTATAGGCGATTTCCTTGATGCTCATTTTGGTGGTCGAAAGCAGTTCCTTGGCACGCTGCAGTCTCAGGTCCTGCTGATATAGGGCAGGGGAGAGTCCTGTGTGCAACTTGAAGAGTTTTCGGAAGTTGGAATAACTGACCCCCAGGGAATCAGCCAACTGTTGGATGGTCAGGTCGCTCTCCAAAGACTCACGGATGCGGATGCGAGCCTTACCCACCATTTCCACATGGCTGTGATTCTTGTTGAGTTCAATGATTCGCTCCAATGAATACATCGCCCCAAGGAGATGGTTGACAATCCCCGCCAACATCTGTTGTGAGTGAGCCGCCTCCTCAAAGGCCGCCTCCATAGCCGCCTTATAGAGTTCGATGATTTCAGAGGAATATCCCACATGATAGATGGATTTCGAGGGATGGAGGAATCCATTGTTCACCCTATCGTCGATGTTGCGCCCTTTGAACCCAATCCAATAACTTTTCCATTTGGAAGTTGGCAAGGGTCCGTAGGTGTGCCATTCCCCGGGGAACAGCAGGAAAATGTCTCCTGCTTTTATTGTTGTGCTTTCAATATGAGTTGATTGGAATGTCCCTTCGCCCTCGAGCAGATAAAGCATCTGATATTCATTCAAGACCCTTCCTCTTTCCATGTCAAAGTAATACCCATCAGCATGGCCCTTGGTAGGGTAGTGCTCCCCAGCCTCAACCGCATCATATCCAACGGTGCTTACCGTCAGTCCCCACAATGCGTCATGTTCGTTAGCAACCAAATATCTGCTTTTCTGCATGGTATGGAAATCTTTGAAGAATAGTTTAGCTTTCAGCGATACTTGGCTGTACTTGGCCCTTTGTGAGCAATGTCTCATGGCACTCTCTTGCTCAAGTATTGCTTTCTGCTATGCAAAAATAACAAAAGTATGGTGAAAACTCAAAAATCCATCCATTTTTTTTGTTGATAAACAAAAAACGGGGGATAAGTTTGAAAAAACGGCTACTTTTTAGTACCTTTACACCCCCAAAACGAGAAACGTCATACAATCGTCATGGACAAGAAAACCATATTTCATTTGATTTTTCTTTTGTTGCTCTCAGCAGCATTGATATACCTCACAGGTTCATTCCTCATGGCTTTGGGCATCATGATGCTTTTGTTGCTCATTGATTCTTTTTTGCTCAGATACGACAACAAGCGCCGCCGTGAGTGGGAGGAGCAGCAGCAAGCCATGGAAGAAAACGAGGAAAACGACAATGACAGTGCCCCATCAGGGACTGTGCAAAGGGATTGAACATCAGCATGCAATTACTGCGTCAATTATACACATCTTATTTTGGTGAGGCACCTGCCAGCATTGAAGCCTTGGCTGGTGCAGGAAGCAACCGTGCCTATTACCGTTTGGGCAATTCCGATGGAGAGACTGTTATCGGCGTGGTGGGAACCAGCCGCGACGAGAACGACGCATTCATCTATCTCTCTGGGCATTTCAGAAAGCGCCAATTGCCTGTACCCGAGGTGATTGCCGTCAGTGACGACCGGATGAGGTATCTCCAACAGGATTTGGGCAGGGAGTCTCTCTTTGATGCGCTCAAGGGCGGTCGGGAAGCCGGAGGCCGATACAATCTGAAGGAACAGAATCTTTTGGTGGAAACCATCAGGCAACTTCCCAACTTTCAAATCCGCGGAGCCCGCGGGCTCGACTGGTCATATTGCTACCCTCAGCCAGAATTCAATGAGGAGAATGTGCTATTCGACCTCAACTACTTCAAGTATTGTTTTCTCAAGCCCACAGACCTTGACTTCCATGAACTGAAGTTGGAAGCCAATTTCAGGCTGATGGCAAAAGACTTGTTGTCGGAGTCCACAGACAGTTTCATGTACCGCGACTTCCAAGCCCGCAATGTGATACTTGACAAGGAAGGTAAGCCCTCGTTCATTGATTTTCAGGGAGGACGAAAAGGTCCGTATTACTATGACCTTGCCTCCTTTCTCTGGCAGGCATCCGCCCGCTATCCCGACAAACTCCGCAGGAAGTTGATTTACGAATACTATTATTCCCTCAAGCAATTCACCGAGGTGCCCTCCAAGCGTCACTTTGTGGAGCGTTTGTCACTCTTTGTGCTGTTCCGAACCCTTCAGGTTTTGGGCGCATACGGTTACAGGGGTTATTTTGAGCGCAAGCAGCACTTCATCGACTCCATCCCGCCGGCCATTGACAACCTCAGGCGGATGCTGGCATCGGAGAATTTCCATTATCCCTATCTGATGGATGTACTGAGCAGGCTCACCCAATTGCCCCAGTTTAAGGTGAAAGACGAGCCCCGTCAAAGGACAGATGGCTATAAGACCACCGAGAGCAATATCTATCAGGCCCACTCCAATGACGGACCCGCCACCTTCTCAAAATACGACGGCAAGGGTCCATTGGTGGTAAGGGTTTTCAGTTTTTCCTACCGCAAGGGAATACCCGAGGATGAGTCAGGCAATGGAGGCGGTTATGTGTTTGACTGCCGAAGCACCCACAACCCCGGGAGGTATGAGCCATACAAGAAACTGACCGGTCTCGATGAGCCTGTCATCCGCTTCTTGGAGGATGACGGTGAGATTGTCACGTTTCTCGGACACGTATACCAGTTGGCAGATGCCCATGTGGCGCGTTATCTTCAGAGAGGTTTTACAGACCTCATGTTCTCATTCGGATGCACCGGAGGTCAGCACCGCAGTGTGTACTCCGCTCAGCATCTTGCCGAGCACCTCAACAAAAAGTTTGGCATAGAGGTGAGGATATGCCATCGTGAACAAGGAATCAACCAAATATTGCCCGCAAGATGAGACAGGCCATGATTTTTGCCGCAGGTTTGGGCACCAGGCTCCGTCCCCTTACCGACACCATGCCTAAGGCATTGGTCAGGGTAGGGGAGAAGCCACTTCTCGACCATGTGCTCGACAGGTTGGAAGCATCGGGTTTTGAGCGTGTCGTCATCAATGTGCATCATTTTGCCGACCAGATCATAGATTATGTGGGATGCCATCCCCGTCCATGTATGGACATTCGCTTCTCAGACGAGAGAGAGGCATTGCTGGAGACCGGTGGCGGACTGCGAAAGGCAGCATCCCTGTTCTCTTCCGACAGCCATGTGCTGATACACAACGTGGATATCATCAGCAATGTCGACCTTGGCGAGTTTTACTCGCATGCGGCAGATGCTGACGCCACACTGTTGGTCAGCGAGCGCCAAACGAGCAGGTATCTGCTTTTTGATGACGGCATGATGATGAAAGGATGGACCCATATCGGAACGGGAGAGGTGCGTTCACCCTATCCCTCACTCGACCCCTCATTATATCGGAAGTTGGCATTTGCGGGTATCCACGTCATATCCCCCAGACTCCTGCAAATGATGGAAAGTTGGCCAGAGAGGTTCGGCATCATTGACTTCTATCTCTCGCAATGCGACAAGACGCGAATCAAGGGTTATTTGAAGACCGACCTCCGCCTCATGGACGTGGGCAAACTGGATACATTGGAAAAAGCAGCCGAATTCATCCGGCAGTTGTCCACCCCATCCGAAACAATGTCATAATTACAGCAAAACCAAAAACCATATCATATGCAAAAGATTATCATTCTTGACTTTGGTTCTCAGACCACCCAACTGATAGGCAGGCGCGTGCGTGAGCTTGACACGTTTTGTGAAATCCTGCCCTACAACAAATTTCCTGTTGGCGACCCCACTGTGATAGGTGTCATTCTCAGCGGTTCGCCATTCTCCGTACACGACCCACAGGCATTCCGTGCCGACCTCAGTCAGTTTGTCGGACACATCCCCGTGCTTGGCATCTGCTATGGCGCACAGTTCATCGCTCAATCCTGTGGTGGAAAAGTGGAGAAGACCAACACGAGGGAGTATGGCCGTGCCAATCTTCAGTCATTCGATGCCTCCGACCCGCTTTTCCAAGGTTTTGAACCCAACTCCCAGGTATGGATGAGCCATGGCGACACCATCACAGCCATTCCCTCCGACTGTCATGCCATCGCCTCCACGGCAGACGTCAAATATGCGGCATATGCCAGTGAGCAACATCCGTTATGGGCGGTTCAGTTTCATCCAGAGGTATTCCACACCACCCAGGGAAAAGACTTGCTTCGCAACTTCGTCGTGAACATCTGCGGGAGCCGTCAGGAATGGAGTCCGGCATCGTTCGTAGAAACCACGGTGGCGGAGTTGAAGGAACAACTTGGCAACGACCGAGTCATATTGGGTCTTAGTGGTGGCGTAGACTCCTCAGTCTGTGCTGTGTTGCTCAACCGCGCCATTGGCGACCGTCTCACCTGTATTTTTGTTGACCATGGCATGTTGCGCAAAAATGAGTTCAATAAGGTGATGGATGCGTACAAGGGGTTGGGCCTCAATGTGATAGGTGTTGATGCCAGCAGTAAGTTCTTTGCCGACCTTGAGGGTGTTTCCGACCCAGAGCAGAAACGTAAAATCATCGGTCGCGACTTTGTGGAAGTTTTCAATGCAGAAGCCAAGAAAATCACCGATGCCAAATGGCTTGCCCAGGGCACCATCTATCCCGACCGCATTGAGAGTCTCAGCATCACAGGTATGGTCATCAAGAGTCATCACAATGTGGGCGGTCTGCCCAAAGAGATGCACCTGCAGCTCTGTGAGCCGCTGAAATGGTTGTTCAAGGATGAGGTGAGGCGTGTTGGTTACCAGTTGAACATGCCCGAGCGGCTTATCAAGCGCCATCCATTCCCCGGTCCGGGCCTTGCTGTCCGCATCCTTGGTGACATCACCCCAGAAAAGGTGCGCATTCTTCAGGAAGCAGATGACATCTATATTGAGTCGATGCTGCAATACGTCTGTGAGGATGGTGAAATCCTTTATGACAAGATATGGCAGGCAGGAGCCATTTTGCTGTCCACCGTCCGCAGTGTGGGTGTGATGGGCGATGAAAGGACCTATGAGCATCCCGTAGCCCTGCGTGCTGTCACCAGTACAGATGCGATGACCGCAGACTGGGCGCATCTGCCTTATGATTTCATGGCACGAGTGTCGAACGAGATTATCAACAAGGTGAGGGGAGTCAACCGCGTATGCTATGACATCTCCTCCAAACCGCCATCAACGATAGAGTGGGAGTAGTTCTACTATAATTAGGCAATGATATAGCAATTGGCACAAATATCTAAAATAATGAGCAGTCAGTGATTTGGCTGCTCATTATTGTGGTGGTACATTTTATTCAAACCAGCATACACAGAACCTTCTATGGACAGGTAGTAAGCGGATTATCGCAAATTTTGTCAATAGGCATCCATCCCGTATAGCGTTTATCTGTAGTAATCACCTTTATCCATTTTCCACGAATCTCAAGAGGACGCAGTCCGGTTTCCATCAAGTAGGCAGTTTCTATCTTAAGTATTTTGCCATTTGGAGAAGGTGTTTGGCGCAAAACATTTTTTGGGTCGCCAGCAATATTGAACTGCAGCACAGAGTTATGTATCCAATAGCCTGTTTTCGAGCCTTTAAGTTGTAGTTGCTCTTCATCCTCGTCACCGTAAAGTTCAATAATAGGGTCTATCTTCCACCAGTTGTTTTTCACTTCAAGCAATGTCACAACGTAACCACCAGAAATCTCAGGAAGTTTTTGGACAATCTTACCATTTGGTGCATTTCGTACATTGGTGGGAGTGCCGGTATTGTCAAAGATATAGGCACCAGCATTTGTCTGCGCATACACAGACATAGCTAAAATCATTATCACGGATGTCAAAATAATCTTTTTCATATCGTCTACTTTTTAATGGTATTATAATATGCAAATATAGGACAAAAACAAATACCTTCCAAAGATTCTTCAAAATTTTAAAAAAAATACTGCTGTTCACTTGACATAAGAACACAACTCATCAACAAAAATTCTCATGAATTCCTCACGAATTACAAAAAAAATTCTTGCCTTTTGTGCCATTTCGTGGTTGAATTTTTAAGGAGTTTAGGAGTCTAGGAGATTAGGAGTTTAGACAAATGACTTTTATGTGTGTCCATCCGTGATATCCGTGGTTTTAGTATCTTTCGTGCATTTTATGTTAACAACCAAGGAAAATCATCCTTTTAACACAACATTAACGTTGTAAGGTATTTTCTTCCGGTTGGAACCATCTCCTATCCTACATTCTTGAGTTTTCTATCTTCTTCATATGTCTCGCTGTACATGGTTTTATTGGCCGCCAATGCTGTTATGATGTGTATTAGTTTGTTCTTGACGTTGTTCATCGCCACCCCATGATGCTTGCCATTTTTCCTCATCTTTTGATAATACGCTTTTATCCTGGGATTCCACCTGATGGCACAGGCAGCAGCCTCGGTGATCAGCTCCTTAAGTTTCCTGGAGGCGCATTTGTTTGTCTTGGTCTTGCCTTTCACGCTTGTTCCTGACTCCTTTCCGAACACAGCCACGCCCCAGTAGGTGGCAATCTTCCTGGGATTGTTCCCGAACCATTTGAAGTTGTTCGTATAGACGATGAATGCGACACCGTTGATGAGTGATACGCCCTTGATGGAGGTGATGCAGTCATAGGTCGCCTTGAGTTCCCCGCTGCCCTCGATGATTTCCCGCATTTTCTCTTCGCAGCGCTTGATCTCCTCCTGAAGGTCTTTTACGATTCTTTCCCCACTGCGCCTGATGAAACTGCTCTCGCCAAGCACGTCGGAAAACTCCTTGATGAGGCTGTTGCGCTGCTCCGTGGCCTTGCGCATGCCGACAAGGTGGTCGCGGTACAGGAACAGCTCACGCAGCGCGGAAATGTCCTTGTCCAGAGACTCATAGAGCACAGCCTTGTCCCAATGGCGGAAAGCGTATTCTGCAATCCTGCCAGAGTCTGCCTTGTCGCTCTTGCCACGGACGATGCCCATGGAATTCCTTATGCGGAGCCCGCTGTCAATCCAGATGAAAAGCCCTCGCTCACGTAAGTATTCGCTCATGCGGACAGAGTACTTCCCCGTGGCCTCGCCACAGAATATGGCGTTGTCCTTATCCAGTTTGCGCCCTGTAACCTTCCTGACCCAGGACAGGCTTTTGCGGTAGCCGCCGCGCTGGTTCTTGAACTGCTCATGCGGTGCTTTTGCCAGGGCATCCGCGTCTACTTTGCCATTTGTCTTTTTCATGTCCAACACGGTCATGTCAAATGTTTCTTTTGAGAAATCAATCCCGATTGCAATTTTATCCATAATCCTTCGTTTATTAATAACAAAGGAGAGATTAACCGGAAGTTGCGAGACACAGCAACTCTACATAGCCTCGGAGGCTAACCATTTTATTAGGTCTTTGCAGCTTTGACGGGGGTACAGCTACACGAACTGGCCTCCAACGGCCGGCGATCCGTCTTGTATTTATCCCCGTCAGGTTAATCTTCTCCTTCTTACAACGAAGGTAAAAGATTAATCCGGTTAAGCAAATATTTTCATTATGTTTTTGCTTATGCGTGGCTGTGCCACGCAATCTCGCTGC
>JAGCXX010000050.1 GCA_017961115.1 Prevotella sp.
AAGAGGTGACATTTTCACGCCTGTTTTAAAGGTCATCACCAAGGGGCGGGGTGTTAGCCGATGCAAACATAGTAACTGTGATTTGCGCGGCATGCCGATCGTCAACCTTTCACAGGAGGTGAGACGCCAGTTAGCGAAATGTGGAATCCAATAAGACAAGCAAGATGATTTGCCAAAAACAAAAGTGTGTTCCTCCGAACGGATTCATCGAAAAAATGTGTTATCTTTGCATGGTATTTGTGCAGATAAATCGGAATTTGTATGATTGTAGTTGTTATCATCAGTTTAGCATTAATTGTTGCAGCCATTATGCTTATTATGGGTAAAGGCGATTGGCTGATTGCTGGATATAATACTGCCAGCGAAGAAGAGCGAAAGACGGTGAACATTAAACGTCTGCGCTTTGTCATGGCCTTATCAATGCTTCTCACGGCTCTTGTCATCATTGTTCCTGTATTGATGGGAAAAATTGAAGATAGAAATACTGGTATCAACATGGCCTTTGGTATTATAGGTATATGTCTCATTACAGTAATACTTGCAAACACTTGGTGTAAGCGGAAATAAGTCCAAACTATAAGGAGCAGTTGCAACGACGGCTTATGTTCTTCGACCGTCCCGCAGTCTTCCTGACCTTCAAGGGTGGCCACAGCCACAGGGGTGACAGCTTCTATGCCGGACACCACTTCGACCGTCCCAACCCTCCCAAGGATTGTGGCAAAGGAAATCACAACAACCATAATTTCGGAAATCACAACAACAGCCTTATCAACAACCACAACAACGGGAACCTGAGCCACAACGGCAACAACAACTGGAACCACAATGGGAACCGTCCTCCGATGGGCAATGGCAACGTGAAGCCCAATGGCAACCACAACTCGGTGGGCACTGGCTTCGGCAACAACAGCCACCGCAGCGTGTCGGCAACCACTCCTGCTCGTACGTTCGGCAACCCACAATCAGGCAACGTGGCAAACAACAGAAGCAACAGCAACAATGCACCTCGCGGCTCCTTCGGAGGCGGTGCCCGCAGGTAAGCGCTTACCCTCCACATATACAGCATGGGCGACCATGATGCACTGACAATCTCCACATCCTCGCTTTTGGGGTGTGGAGAATTTTATTTTGAAAGAATGTGACGATAAATAGCCGAGGAATCCATACCGAAGATAGGTATCAACAAAAACGATACATTTTATAAAGCGGTTTTTTTAAGATGTGACAAATTGTTGCAATCTGATACATAAAACTATAATATTATGACATAATGACAAGAAAAATAAATATATTATTACATATTGTTACTTAAATTCAGATTTAATAATCAAAATGAAAGAATTGTGTGGTGTATTTGCTTTATTGTCGTAACTTTGCATCATTATGTGCAGAATGAAGCATGTATCTCGGTAATTTGTAATATACACACTCTTATGAATATCAAGATAACGGAACTGACGGACAGCCGCGACAGTGTGAACAAATGGATGGAGCGGTATGGTGTGCGCTTCGGCGTGTACAAGAACGGAGTGTTCAATGAGCAGTTGTTTCCCTTCGACCCCGTACCCCGCATCATCGAAAAGGATGGTTGGGACTACTTGGAGAAGGGATTGCGTCAGAGGGTTCAGGCACTCAACAAATTCCTATGGGATGTCTATCACGAGAAGAGAATCATCAAGGACGGCATCGTGCCAGAGGAGTTCATCTATTCGTCAAAAGGCTATTTGCCCGAGTGTGAACGCATCAGTCCGACAGGCGGTGTCTATGCCCACATCGCAGGCATCGATCTTGTGGAAGGCAAGGACGGACAGTGGTATGTTTTGGAGGACAACCTGCGCATACCGAGCGGTGCCAGTTATCCGATGATAGCCCGCCATATCACAAGGCGGGTCGCGCCCTCAACCTTTGCTTCTCACGCCATTGTCGAGAACCGGGGCTATGCCGACCTGCTGCGCGAGATGATGGACGAGATGAACGACGGGAGGGGCATATCGGTCATCCTTACCCCGGGGCGCTACAATTCCGCCTATTTCGAGCACTCTTATTTTGCCGAAAAGACGGGAGTCACGCTTGCTTATCCCGGAGACTTGTTCGTGGAGGACGACAAGGTGTACTATTCGGGTATCTACAAGGAGCGCACGCGTGTGGGCTGCATATATCGGCGGGTCAGCGATGAATACATCGACCCCATGGTGTTCGAGGCTTCGTCGCTGCTTGGCATCCCCAACGTGATGCAGGCATACAAGGCGGGCAACGTGTCGATAGTGAATGCCATCGGCAACGGTGTAGCCGATGACAAGGGCATCTACTACTTTGTGCCGAAGATGGTGGAATACTATCTGTCAGAAAAACCCATCTTGCAGAATGCGCCCACCTACCTGCCTTATTTCAAGGACGACTACGACTTCGTGCTGGCGAACATGCGGCAGTTGGTCATCAAGGATGTCAGCGAGGCTGGCGGTTATGGCGTGGTGTTCGGAAAAGATTTGTCAGAGAAAATGCTTGGTGAACTGAAAACGCTCATCATTGACCAACCGCGCCGCTGGATAGCCCAGGAAGTCATCGACTTCAAGGATCTGGAGGTACTGGAGGAAGAAGGTGCCGGACCAGCGCCGAACTGTTTCGTGGAACGCAAGGCCGACCTGCGTGCCTTTGTGATCAGCGGGAATGAGACAAGGGTTTGGCCCAGCGGACTGACCCGTTTCTCACGCAATCCCGACTCCTTCGTGGTCAATTCCTCGCAAGGAGGCGGTTTCAAGGACACATGGATTATGGAGGAATAACAAGACAAAAAGAAAAATGGGAAAGAACACAATCATATCGGCCAACAAGGCCAACAGCCTGTTCTGGCTGGGACGTTATGAGGAGCGCGTCTACATCACGCTCCACCTGTTGCGCAAGTGCTATGACATGATGATTGACGGCGAGTTGGAGGACTATTGGCCCATCTGGCAGAAACTTGACATCATGGGTGTCTATCACACCAACGAGGATTTCACACTGGGCATGATGTACGACGAGACCAATCCTTCCTCCGTCATGTCCGCTCAGACCAGAGCGATGGACAACGCCATATTGCTGCGCGAGGAAATCATGTCGGAGACGCTGAGTTATCTGGAGATGAGCGTCGCACTGATGAAGAGATGCCGCGACAAGCAGGAAACAAACGTGATGCTCCTTCAGCCTGTCATCGACTGGTCGTTGGCTTTCTGGGGAGCGGCAGAACAGCGGCTGCTGAATCACAAGGCCCTCTACATCATGATGACCGGACGCAACGTGGAGAATCTGGACATGCTGCTGCGCTTCGAATACAGTTACGAGCGCGTCGCCCAGGCATACGATTCGGTGAAGCACTACTCTGGGTTGTTGCCCGGGCTGCCCGACGAGCACATCCAGGAGCAGTTGGACACCCTGGTCACCCGAGAGCAATTCAACCTCGGCAATGTGGAGTATAAGAACAAGTTGCTGGCTTTTGTCAACCAGATGATAAGGGTATAGGCAAAATGAAACGCTATTTGTACAACTACCAGACCATCGTAACTTTCAGCGAACCCGTATCCGCTCATTCAGTGATGCTGCGTTGCCAGCCCGCCGCCAACGCCTTCCAAACCATCGAACAGGAACACGTGGTTGCATCACCCGACTACTGGTTGACTGCCGGCACCGACGCCTTTGGCAACAGGATTCTATTCGGCGGCAGCAGCGAGCCGCATACGGTGTTCGCCTACGTCAGCACCGGCATCGTGGCCGCCAGCACATATTTCCAGAAACAGCAAGGAGAGAACATGTTCCTCTACCGACAACCATCACGGATGACGCAACTCGATGATGCGATGAGGGAGGCGGCTGCGACGGAGACCGGAGCGACAACGGAAGAGAAGACCCGGCTACTATGCCACAGGGTCTATGAGATGATGAGGTACATGCCAGAGACCACGACGGTGGAAACGCCTGCCAGTGAGGTTTTCAAAAGGCTCTGTGGCGTGTGCCAGGACTATGCCCACTTAATGATTGCCTTCTGTCGTGTCAACGGGCTGCCTGCTCGCTATGTGAACGGGTTCCTTGAAGGAACGGGTCAGACCCATGCCTGGGTTGAGGTGTTCGACGGTTACTGTTGGCAAGGCTACGACCCGACACACGACCGCACCCTGTTACATCAGGGCTATATCAAGATAGCACATGGGCGCGACTCCGCCGACTGCCCCGTTTGCCGTGGTATGTTCCACGGACATGCGGTGCAGCAGACCCTAACAAGCGTAACATTGCAAGAATTATGATTAAGACTATCGTATCGACAGAACTGCCAGTGGATGAACAGTTCCGCATCCGCAAGAATGTGATACAGCACGGCAGGGAGGGGCTGCGCTTCTGCGTGGTCACGGGCACCCACGGCGACGAACTGGAGGGCCAGATGGTATGCTATGAGTTGGCACGCATCGTAGGAGGAAATCCAGGGCTGCTCAGCGGAACGCTGGAAATCTATCCGGCACTCAACCCCCTGGGCATTGACACCATCCAGCGCGGCATCCCCAATTTCGACCTCGACATGAACCGCATCTTCCCCGGCGACCCACACGGCACCATGGCAGAGCAGACAGCACATGCCATTATCGAAGACATCAAGGGAGCCGATATGGTCATCGACATACACTCCAGCAACCTCTATCTCCGTGAGACGCCTCAGGTGCGCATCAACGTGCAGGACGCCGAGTGGCTGGTGCCTTTTGCAGAGCGTCTGGGCTTGGACTTCGTTTGGGTTCACGCCGCCGCCACCGTGCTTGAGGCCACGCTTGCCCACTCGCTCAACAGCACGGGAACGCCTTGTCTGGTAGTGGAGATGGGCGTGGGTCAGCGCATTAACCACAAGATGTGCCGGCGGCTGGTGGAAGGCATACTGCACCTGATGCATCGGATGGGCATGTGGAGAGGCACCGTAGTCGCCGACATGCCCCAGCCCATCGTCTGCAAAGGCGACCGCGTGACATTCCTCAACGCAGAGACGTCGGGTGTGTTCCTCACAGAGATGAAGTGCGGTGTCAATGTTGTCAAGGGGCAGACAATCGGGCAAATCGTGGACCCGTTGCGCGGAAGGGTGCTCAGCACGGTCTGCTCGCCTGTCAACGGTTATCTTTTCACCATTCGTGCCTATCCGATAGTCTATGAAGGCTCGCTGATGGCGCGTATTTTTGATTCGGAGAAATCATGAGAGTAGAAACCATATTTGAAATGTCGTCGCCTTGCCGCGACAACTTCCGCATCACGGGCTATCGCTTCGGTGAGGGGGCGAAGACATTGGCTATCGTCGGTGCCATGCGGGGCGACGAAGTGCAACAGCAGTACATCTGCGCCCAAGTGGTCAACCGCCTGGCCGCCATCGAGCAGAATGGCGGCATAGCCAAGGGAAACAGCATATTGGTCATCCCCTCGTGCAACCCCTTCTCGATGAATGTCAGCCGCCGCTTCTGGGCAATGGACAACACCGACATCAACCGCATGTTTCCCGGCTACGACGAGGGTGAGACCACGCAGCGCATCGCCGCTGCCGTGTTCGCAGTCCTGAATGGCTTCGAGTACGGCATCCAGTTGGCCAGTTACTATGTGCCGGGCGATTTCATCCCTCACGTGCGTATCATTAAGACGGGCTACGAGGATGTGGAAACAGCCCGCCTGTTTGGGATGCGGTATGTGACGACTTACCAGCCTCGTCCCTTTGACACCACGCTGTTCAATTACAACTGGCAGCTGTGGAACACCAAAGCCTTCTCTATTTATGCGGGAAAGACCAGTCAGGTTGACTTGACCGCTGGCACAGAGACCGTTGACGCCATCCTGCGCATGATGAGTCGGACGGGCATCGTCACCACAAGTCTGGTGGGTGCCGCCTATGAATCCATTGTCCTTGACGAGTCGGCACTGCAGCACGTCAAGGCACGGCATGCGGGCATCTTGCTGCGTCTGGTGAATGCCGGAAACCGTGTGCATCCTGGCCAATCGCTCGCCCACATCATCCATCCTTACAACGGTCAGGTCCTCAACGATGTCAAGGCCATGGATGAGGGCATGGTGTTTTTCGCCCACAACCGTCCCGTTGTGTTGCAGAATGCCCTCCTTTTCAAAATTCACACCATATAAGGAACGATTATGAAAAATGGATTCATGACAGTGGCGGCTGCCATCCCAGATGTCAGGGTGGCTGATTGTGAATACAACATCCACCAGATAGAGACTCTGACAGTGCAAGCAGAAGGTAAAGGCGTGGAAATCATCGTCTTCCCCGAGATGTCGGTCACGGCATACACCTGCCAAGACCTGTTTCAGCAGAATCATCTTTTGGAACAGGCGGAGGATGCCATTGCTAAGTTTCTCGACTTCACCCGAAAACTCGACATCATCACCATTGTCGGACTGCCAGTCAACGTGGGCAACCTGCTGCTCAACTGTGCCATGGTGATTCAGAGGGGAGACATCTTGGGCATCGTCCCCAAGACCTACCTGCCCAACTACGGTGAGTTTTACGAAAAACGGTGGTTTGCCTCCTCTCAGGACTTGCATCCCACGGAAATCCGGTTTGCCGGCAAGAAGATGACCGTCACGCCTGCTCCGCTGATTTTCCGTACCATCGACAATGTACGTTTCGGCATCGAAATCTGCGAGGACGTGTGGGCTCCCACACCGCCGAGCAACCATCTCGCGTTGGCTGGTGCCGATGTCATCTTCAACCTCTCCGCCTCTGACGAATTGATAGGGAAGCATGCCTATCTCAAAGCGTTGCTTGCTCAGCAGAGCGCACGCACGATTTCAGGATATGTCTATAGCGGATGCGGGTTCGGCGAGAGTACGCAGGACATGGTCTTCGGCGGCAACGCCCTTATCTATGAGAACGGTCATCTGCTGGAGGAGGCAAAGCGGTTCTCGTTCGAGCCGCAGATGGTTATCAGCCAGATTGACGTGGAGAAACTGCGCTCCGAGCGACGCTCCAACACAACGTTCGTCAATGCGCAACGCCCGGGGAGTGACGAGCGGAGGGCATCCGACGAGGTGTTCATCGACTGCAAAGCACCAGAATGCCATAAAGACGACATCTATGAGTTGCAGCCGTTACCTTACCGGCGTATCAATCCGTTGCCCTTCATCCCAGAGGAGAAGGATATGGAAGAGAGTTGTGAGGAAATCTTCAATATCCAGGTGGCCGGACTTGCCAAACGACTGACGCATATCCATAGCCAAAAGGTGGTGCTGGGTGTCAGCGGCGGTCTCGACTCCACCCTGGCACTCCTCGTATGTGTCAAGACCTTCGACAAATTGGGTTACGACAGGAAGGGCATCATCGGGGTGACGATGCCTGGCTTCGGAACATCGGGACGCACCTACCGCAATGCGCTGAGTCTGATGGAGAGCCTTGGTATTACCATGATAGAGATCAGTATAGCCAAGGCGGTGATGCAGCACTTCGAGGATATCGGGCAGGACCCCGATAACCATGACGTGACTTACGAGAATTGTCAGGCCAGGGAGCGGACGCAGATCCTCATGGACCTGAGCAACAAGCTGGGAGGACTCGTTGTCGGTACCGGCGACCTCTCGGAACTGGCTCTTGGATGGGCCACATACAATGGCGACCACATGTCGATGTACGGGGTGAACGCCAGCATACCGAAGACATTGGTGAGTTACCTGGTCAGGTATGTAGCCAAGACTGGTGTTGACGAGAAGTCGGGAACCACATTGCTGGACATCGTAGACACGCCCATCAGTCCTGAACTGGTACCCACCGATGAGAAAGGGAACATCAAGCAGAAGACGGAAGACCTGGTGGGGCCATACGAACTGCATGATTTTTTCCTCTATTACTTTTTCCGTTTCGGTTTCCGTCCTGCTAAGTTATTGCTCCTTGCCCGCCGGGCCTTCGACGGCAGCGACCCCAGGGTTGGAACCTACGACCATGCCACCTTGAAGAAATGGCTCACTACGTTCCTGCGCCGTTTCTTCAACCAGCAGTTCAAGCGTTCCTGTTTGCCTGACGGTCCCAAGGTGGGATCTGTCAGCCTTTCGCCTCGTGGCGATTGGCGTATGCCAAGCGACGCATCCTCAGTCACCTGGCTGGCTGAGTGTGAACGTCTTTGATATAGGTGAGGGAGAGAATAACGTATTCGTCGCCATAATGTAAATTAGTAGAGCCAAACGCCGAACGAAGCAGGAGTATAAAATGAGTTTTCTCATATTATGCCTTGCAAGGAGAAGTTCGACCGCAGGTCAAATTGCTTGAACTATGCCGAGGCGAAGCCATCAATCGGATAAATCCCAATTTATCTGAATAACCGTTTTTCCTACACTAAGGGTGGTTTTCCTAATCAACTATAGGAAAACCACCCTTTCACTTTAGGCATAATCCCTTTCATTGATGTGAATATCACCTTATCTTTGCCATCGAGAAAAGGAAACAAAAGTTCAACCATCAAAAACGATACAACTATGAAGAAGATGATGACCTTGGTGATGATGATGACGATAGCCATCTCCGCCGCAGCAATGCCGTACAACACCGCACGCAACGAGGCGCTCTTCTTGGCAGACAAGATGGCCTACGAGCTCGGACTGACAGCAACACAATATGAGGCAGTGTATGAGATCAACCTCGATTACCTGCTCAACGTAGATACCCGCACCGACGTGTTCGGTTTTTGGTGGGAAGTTCGCAACCGCGACCTGCGCTATGTGCTCAGCACCTGGCAGTACGACCGCTTCATGGCCAGTGAGTGGTTCTACCGTCCCGTCGTCTGGGGCACTGGTGGCTGGACCTTCTCCATCTACACACGCTATGGTGTCGGAAGGATGTTCTACCATCGTCCTGCAGTGTTCGTGACCTTCAAGGGTGGCCATAGCCATAGAGGTGGCAGCTTCTATGCCGGACACCACTTCGACAAGCCCAACCCTCCCAAGGGCCATGGCAACCATAATAACAACCATAACAATAACGGAAATCATAACAATAATCACAACAGCAACGGAAACTGGAACCACGGTGGGAACCACAATGGCAACGGCAACCACAATCCTTCAATGAACCACGGAAACCGTCCAATGACGGGTAATGGCAACCCCTCGATGGGTGGCGGCTTCGGCAACAGTCATCGCAGTGGGTCGGCCAATACTCCAAGCCGCACTTTCGGCACCCGTCCGTCGGGCAACGTGGCCAGCCATGGCAACGGTGGCACATCAGCCGCTCACGGAACCTTCGGTGGACGCAGGTAAGCGCTTACACATCATACACAGCATGGGCAACCATGATGCACTGACAATCTCCACACCCTCGATTTTGGGGGTGTGGAGTTTTTCCACATGTGGATTTTAAAAACCGATATTGC
>JAGCXX010000051.1 GCA_017961115.1 Prevotella sp.
CATAAATCCCATCAGGTGTGAAAGATGATAAAACCCAGTAAATGACATTTTACCACTTTTTCCACCGAGTAAAACGGAATAAATGTTGTAATCTTTTATTCCGCTTGATTCTGCTTTACTTTTCATATAGGGCGGGAAAATGGCGGACTAAGAGTAAATGAAATCGCTGCAAATCCTTGATTTAACGACATTTAAAAATAATTAGCATAATCAGAAGACTATTATGGTGGGGTGATTCTCAATACTTGATCAGTTTTCTACCTTTCCGAGTAATAGGGCTTAAATGAAAAAACTATTCATCGTGACCACACAGAATTATGTGAGCAAAGAGTTATAACACGAGTTGGATGGGACTACGGTGGTTGTTTGGTTATTTGAAGCAAACGAAATAAAAAGTAATAGTACAATTTATACGTAGAAAAAGAGAGACAGAGCCCCAAAGGACCCTGACCCTCTCTATATAAAAAGAACAAGGTAGATGTCTATTCCTTGGTGATTCCATCCACCACGTCCTGAGCATTCTCGTTCAGGTTGATGTTGCGTGTAGTCTTTGCTTCAATGGTTCCTGCGCGGAGTATGTCAGCCATGCTGACACCCGTTGCCGACTGGACAACGTCAAACGCCTGTTTGATGGCGACAGGGACATTGCCCGACATGGAAGAGATTCCTCCACCATCACTGCTGTAGATGTTGACATCCTTGATGGCACTGATGGGTTTAGCCACATTCTCGACAATCTGAGGAAGAACCTCAATAATCATCTGTACGACGGCGGCATTGTTGTATTTCTTGTATGCCTCAGCCTTGCGGTCCATAGCCTGAGCCTCTGCCTCACCCCGTTTCAGGATAGCATATGCCTCTGCCTCACCTTTAGCTTTGATACCCTGTGCCTCTTGTTCCAATTGATAGCGTGAGGCATCGGAGGCTGCATTCTGAGCCAAAGCCCTTTGCTCTGCCTCGTAGCGCTGTGCCTCAGCGACACGCTTGCGTTGCTCAAGGTCGGCTTCTGCCTGTTTCTGTATCTGGTATTTGTCTGCATCTGCCTTTTTCTCAATCTCTGCGGCAAGTGTGTTGATTCGAATCTCAATCTGCTCGCGGGAGAGAATCTGCTCACGCCGGGTTTTCTCAATCTCAGCCTCAACAGTCTTGATGTTGATGGTCTTTTGCTGTTCCTGTTGCTGGATGGAGTAAGCAGCGTCGGCGTCGGCCTGTGCAGTGTCGGCCTGCAGCTTAAGGGCAGCCCGTTTGAGGGCCAGTTCGTTGTTCTTGATGGCGATGGCCGTGTCGGCATCCACCCTTGCAGCATTAGCCTCGCGGTCGGCATGAGCCACCTCTATTTTCACATCACGTTCGGCATTGGCACGGTTGATGGAGGCATCTTTCTTAATCTTGGCAGTGTTGTCTGCACCCAGGTCGTGAATCAACCCCTCTTTATCCGTGACGTTCTGAATGTTACAACTGATAATCTCAATGCCCAACTTGCTCATGTCGGGCGAAGCCTTCATCATCACCTGGTCGGAGAAACCATCACGGTCGGTGTTGAGCGACCTCAGGTCAAGTGTGCCGATAATCTCACGCATATTACCTTGTAGAGAGTCTTGCAACTGATCGGCAATTTCTGTCGGCGACATATTGAGGAAGTTCTTTGCGGCCAGACGTGTCCCCTCGGACGTTGGAGTGACTCTGATTTTCGCGACGGCATCAACATCTACATTGATGAAATCGTTGGTTGGAACACTCTCCTCTGTCTTGATGTCAACGGTGATTTGTCCCAGATATACCTTGTCGAGACGCTCCAAGAAAGGAATTCTGAATCCTCCAGAACCAATGAGCACGCGAGGTTCGCGGCTTAAACCAGAGATGATAAACGCATAAGATGGCGGTGCTTTCACATACGACATGCCGATAAACATGGCAAGGATGATGACGCCAATAATAATACTTAAAATAACTACGGAATCCATAAAAATGATGTTAGTTGATAAAAAAAGAAATCTGTTTAATAAAAAGAATGAATAATTCTCATATCCTATCACCAAAGGTACAACAAAATAATAACATAAAGCAAAAAAAAATTAATTTTTTGCCATAATGAATAATTAGTGGGTTAGGATTTCTTAAAAAGATTTTTTTTATGTATCTTTGCCACATTGAATTGATGGAAATGAAAACATTCTTGCTTTCTTTATATAGCCTGCTGATGGCTACGACGCTTTGTGCTCAAACCTATGGTGTGGAGTGCGAGGACACGTGCAACCATATACACGGTCTTGACATGAGCCACTACCAAGGTGATGTATGGTGGGAAACATTGGGTGAGAACAACCATATGGCCTATGTATACTTCAAAGCCACAGAGGGAAAGGAGACACAGGACCAGACTTACAAGCGCAATATCGAACTGGCTCACCGCTATGGACTAAAGGTGGGGTCATACCACTTCTACCATGCCAATGTCCCTCAGCAACTGCAACTTCATAATTTCATGAGTCAATGCCGGCCGGGTGACCAGGACCTTATTCCGATGATAGATATAGAGACCAAACCCAAGTCTATGGGCACAGGGCAGTTTTGTGACTCGTTGATGAAATTCCTGTTGCTCATTGAGGAGGCCTATCATCAAAAACCGCTTTTGTATACCGGAAGGAACTTCTACAATAAATATCTCTTAGGAAAGGTTGACGACTATCAACTGATGATAGCACAGTATTCTGAACCAGAACCTCAACTTGCTGACGACCGTGACTACATCATCTGGCAATACACTGGAAAGGGAAGAATCAACGGAGTCCGCGGTTATGTGGACAAAAGCCGAATCATGGGGCAGCATAGTTTGCGCGAACTTCGTTTCAAACGATGGTAAGAAAGCATAATTACAGACTAACAAGGGCTTACAATCAATAAAAGGAGCAAAATGGCAATTATTAAATGTCCGGAATGCGGACACCAAACGAGCGACAAGGCAACGGTCTGCCCAAGTTGTGGGGTGGAGATTGCCGGCAAGATAACGAAATGCACTTATTGTGGTGAGGTGTATTTCAAAAATGACGGATTATGCCCCAATTGTTACAGGGCATACCATAATGGAGTTGTTGAAGATGAAGTCAAGGACGATGAGCCCACTACCGACATTGCAAATGAAGAGACACCTCAAGAAGACAGCCCTAATTCAGAGATAATTCCTGAAGAGGAAATACCTGCCACCAACAGCACCTCTGACGAGGAGGAAACAACAGTCATTGAAGATACCCCCAAAGAAGCCAATGAGTCAATGAATAATGTGGAAGAGCCTGAATCTGTTGAGGATACAGGTGGACATCCTGATGATGATGACGAGGCTGGAGGCTATATAGACACAGATGGTGAAAATCTTGAGAAACCTATTCATGAAGCAGATGACGAGGATAGCGGTCATGATGGGAAACATGGTTATATAAACGTCATTGTTTCATTAGCCATCACTGCCCTGATTATTGCCGTATGCTTTTATTTTTACAATGAAAGCAAACTCTCTCGGGAAACCCAGGCTTACGAGACAGCCATGAGAAGCAATGACGTCAACGAACTCAAAAGCTTCCTTCGCAACTTCAATGATGCCTCGGAAACCCACAGAAAGGCTGTCAATGATGAGATAATGCGAATCACCAAGCAGAAGGAAGACCTTTCGCTCAGTCTTGTGACCAGAGAGAAGGCTAAATTGGAACAATATCTGAAAGACTATCCTGACAGTCCACAAAAACTGCAGATTTTGTCAATCATCGACTCGCTTGATTGGGAAGATGCCCTGAAAACAAACACCAAAGCCGCATACGACAAATACATCGCAGCCCATGCCGATGGCCATTTCATCAAGGAAGCCAAAGACAAGGTGACGGTTAAGATTGCTGCCGCTACGGCAGAAGATGAAGCAATGGCCAAATCGCTGTTCCGTGAGTTCTTCCTCAGTGTGAACGGCAATGATGCCAATCGCCTGACTGCCACACTCAATCCGCAGATTTCCCAATTCATGGGAACAGAGAACGCCACCAGTGGTGATGTCACCGGATGGATGAAAAAGCAGCATGGTGATGACGTGAGCAATGTGATATGGAAGCTTAACCATGATTACAAAATCACCAAGCGTGAACAGGGTGGTTCACAGGAATACGTCATGGAGTTCACCGCAAAACAGACCATTGTCAAGAAAGACGGGCGTGCCTCATCAGAAAACTATAAAATCACCTCCAATGTGACGGGTGACAAGAAGATTTCTTCAATGAGCATGACAAAATACACCCCACAGGCCTCTCCTGCCCCCTCTCCTACTGCTTCTGAATCCAAAACCAACTCAGCAAACAGTCAAGGTGCCAAACCAAGTGCTCAGAGCAATGTAGCAAAAACAGAAAAGAAACCGGCGCCGAAACCAGAGACAAAACCGGCACCGAAAGCTGCATCTGAAACAAAACAAGCTTCAAAACCGGAAACAAAATCTACCCAAAAATCAGAAGCAAAACCAGCTTCAAAACCGGAATCCAAACCTGCCCAAAAACCAGCGCAAAACAATACTCAGAAACCTGCACAGAACAATACTCAGAAACCTGCGCAGAACAACGCCCAGAAACCTGCACAGAACAACACCCAGAAACCTGCACAAAAGACTAGCAATTAGTTCGAGCCTGTTCTCCTTACTCGTTCGTCAGAATTATTTGCACGAGTTTCATCACGTCAACGACGTCTATTGCACTGTCTTGATTGACATCGGCCACATCAAGAGGAATATCTACATTATTATCAAGGATATGACTCACAATAGACATGACATCAACAACATTCTGCTTGCCGTCATAGTTGACATCCCCTTTTAGAATATCCTCAAACATAATGATGAACTCGGATGGAGGCAGTAACGTCATCTTATCATCTGAGGACTGTAACTGCACATTCTCAATGGTTGCACATAAAGAAACATCTTGCTCAAGGAAGGTGGAACACAACGAAAGGGAAAGCAAAGGATAATGGCCGGAAACGATGCCATTACCATCATCTCCCGCGATGACAAAATGATAACTACTCTCACCCTTCACTGAAATATCCACATTTAATCCCTCATTAGGATTATCATCGGGAATGCCCCAAACGACATCCGACTCACTGTTTTTGGCCAAAGCAAAACCGACAGGCAAATTCAAGGTAAAGTCAATCTTGTCGAATGAAAGGATGCCCAACTGGCTCGTTTCCAATATAATATCTAATTGTCTGCTCCCCAAAGGATAAACACTCATCTCATCCACACTTAATTCACTGATAGGAAGAAAAGTGGAAAACGCCGACCATTGGTCTGCCAGACGATATAAGTCCAAACAAGAGTAATGTGTGCATATCATCATATCATCACTTGAGAACACCTCATCTTCCATCATGGGGGGCACTTGTGGAAACGATATGATTTTTTGCAAGTTGTCGCACCCCCAAAAACAATGATTCTCCATTACCATCACACCTTTGGGAATGCACACCTCCTTCAAACTGCTACAGTTGTAAAACAATCCATCAGCGATGATGTCCAAGCCATCGGGCAGAACTACCGACTCAAGGGCTGTGCAGTTGTAAAAAACTCCTGACGACAACGAAGTATGGTTATTGGAAAAGAAAACAGATTTAAGATACCTGTTTCCAGCAAACCCAGCCTCTCCGACATCAATGACATGGGAAGGAACAGAATAACTGTCATCAGTTTTTCCTGCCGGATATTGAATCAAATGAAGACCATTCTTGTCATAGAGAACACCTTCGTCCACAGAGAAAGCCTGATTGTCTGAGTCTATCGAAAAACCCTCCAAGTCCTCACATTCCGCAAAAACACCATCACCTAATTCAACAACCGACTTAGGTATCTTCACGACACCCCCCAACCCGCTATGCCGAAAGGCTTCCTTTCCAATTGCCTCCAAACACTCAGGCAGCTGACCGATTTTCAATGCCTTGCACCCCTTGAAAGCGCCCTCTCCAATTTCCTTAACGCCATTACCAAGATATATGTCAAATTCCGCATTCTCAAAAGCGAAATCACCGATGATTGTGATATTGTCTGGCAAGGTCAAGCTGCTTCTTTTCCAATCAAAGCCATATTGTTCCCCTCCAACATTCTTGAAAGCCTCCATTCCTATCTCTGTAACCCAATAGTCCATGTTGTCGTATTCCACTTTTCCCGGTAACTTGAGGTTGGAGAAATAACCGGAACAACCGATGATAGATACCCTATGGTTTTCAGGTTCTGTAATTTCATACTCGACAATCGCAGTCAAAGATTCTTCCTCAGCATAGCCATCAGCTGATGTGGAATACGAAATTCTGAAGGATTGGCCATATATAGAAGCGGTAATGAAAACCGCAATCCATAGCAACCCTAATCTTCTTATGATGAGTTTTACAGCATCATACATAATAGATGGATTATGATTCACCTTCACAGAACACGACAGAGCTATAATATTATGAAGATGGTTGACTGACAACAGGAAGCAGTTCAATAACGACAACTTCTTGGGTTGCCTTAGTCACCCGGCAGTGATGGTCGATGCGACGTCCGACAACCCACAGGATTTTCCCCTCGCTGTCTGTCAATATCCACTGCTGGCGTTTGTCGAACAAGTTTATTTTTTGGTCAGTGAGAAAATCACTGACGAGTTTGCTCCCACTCATTCCCAACGGATGAAATCTGTCACCTGAATTGGTATTTCTCAGGTAAAGAGGAAAAGACAGCATGGAAGCATCCAGACAGGCACAGCTACTCTCTCTGCTGAGATTAAAATGCTCATTGTTATCTACCAAACTGATACGAATGGCCCATTTATCGTTGACTATATACTTGCCTTCCAAGGGGAACCTGCATCGGATACTGCGATTTTGAATAGGCTGTATCAACAGTTTCCCGCGGTCAATCAGCAATTCATGAGTTGCAGAAATGAAAACGGCACCGGAGTCCAGGGATTGTAACCGATTGTATATATCCTGAATCATAGTCGACAAAAAACCGAAAGGCCTTAATATATAAAATAAGGTGTATTCGTCTTTGATTTTGTCAACAGAATAGACCATTCTTTCCGAAATATCGGATGGCACGGAGGCATTTGCCACTGTCTCATTCATGGTTTGCTCAAAAATGTCCAATGCCTCATTCAGTCTGGTGGAAGTCAGAAATATAGATTCAGCCACAGAAGGGTTGATTTCACGCATGGACGGAATGACATTGAGCCGAACCTTGTTTCTCATGGCATCATCATGCAGGTTGGAACTGTCTGTGATATATGTCTGATTGCGAGAGAGGAGAAAATCTTCTATATCACTCCTCCCTACTCCAAGCAATGGTCTGATTATATGCCCTCGACGAGGAGCGATACCGGTCAGGCCACGTATGCCTGTGCCACGAATCAGATTGAGCAGCACGGTCTCCACCGAGTCATCCCTATGATGCGCAACAGCAATATCATCAGCACCTACATCCAAACGAAGTTTCTCAAAATAATCATATCTTAGGTCACGAGCGGCCATCTCTATACTAATCTTATGGTCTTTTGCATATTCTATTGTTGCGAAGTGGGCTATGTGCAGCATGACGCTAAGCCGTTCGCATAATGTCTTGCAGAAAACCTCATCTCGGTCAGACTCATCTCCCCTAAGATGGAAATTGCAATGGACACCCTCCAGTTGATAACCGAGTTCGAGTAGTGCCACAAGCAATGCCACGCTGTCAGCTCCTCCCGACAGTGCCACAAGATATTTCTTCTGAGGGTCCAACAGATGATTGGCGTCAGAATAAGAAACAATTTTCTTTAGAAAAACATCCTTTGGCATAACTGAAAAATCATTTCTGATGCCTATTCCACGTACAAAACCAATCCTTTCAGATACTCTCCTTCTGGATGGTAAATGTTTATCGGATGGTCAGCTGGTTGGTGGAGTTGGTGCAGGATACGCACTTTTCGTCGGGCCTGAGCCGCTGCTGTGAACACAGCATTGCGGAACATGTCCTTAGTCACCACCTGACTGCAACTGAACGTGAACATCACCCCACCCTTCTTGATAATTTCAAATGCCTTGCCATTGAGACGGGTATATCCTTTCAGCGCATTATGTATAGCCCCTCTGTGTTTTGCAAAAGCAGGAGGGTCGAGGATAATCATATCATAAATACGTTCTGCTTTGTCAAGAAATTTGAAAGCATCCTCACAAAATGCCTTATGACGTGGGTCGTGTGGGAAATTGAGTGCCACATTGTCATTGGTCAATTGTATAGCTTTCTCGCTGCTGTCGACTGAGTGAACGAGAGCAGCACCACCTCTGAGGGCATAAAAAGAGAAGCCACCCGTGTAGCAACACATATTGAGAACGTGTTTGTTTTGTGAATATTTTTCCAACAGCACACGATTCTCTCTCTGGTCTACGAAAAAGCCTGTTTTTTGTCCGTGCAACCAATCTACATGAAACCGAAGGCCATTTTCCATAGCCACATCACTTTCATCTCCACCATATAGGAAACCATTCTCCTGGCCCTCGCCTTTGATGAATGGCAAAGTAGTCTCACTCTTGTAGAACACATTGTTGATTGCCCCATCCATAACATCAATCAAAGCACTCGCCACATGACGTCTGTCTTTGTGCATGCCCACACTATGCGCCTGCATGACAGCTGTATGGCCATAACAGTCGACAATAAGTCCCGGCATTCCGTCTCCCTCTCCATGCACCAGACGGTAGGTGTTGTTCAGCGGATTGTCTGCAATGCCTATTGCCTTGCGCATCTCCAATGCCGAACGAATCTTCTCGTGCCAGAAACCTTCCTCAACTTGTTTGTCATGGAAAGACAGCACCCTTACAGCAATGGTCCCTTTCTGATAATGGCCCATGGCGATGAAATTACCGGCAGAAGTGAAGACGTTGACTTTCTCACCATCTTCTATTCCTTCATCCTGTCTGTCTATGGCTCCAGAAAAAATCCAGGGGTGAAATCTGAGCAAGCTTTCTTCTTTACCCCTTTTAAGATAAATCTTCCTATACATGATTGGGTTGGTCAAGAGTGATTAATGACATTTGATATTCATTTCTTACTATCATATGCAGCATCGGGGAGTGGTTCCTCAACAATTTGCAACTGATAGTCGCCTGTCTCCAACAGCCTACGATATTCATTATAGAGCATGATACATGCCCATGCATCTGTGGCAGCATAACTTTTTTGGCGGTCGGTGAGAATGTCTGCCTCCCAATTTGACAGTTGCTGAGACTTGCTGATTTTTTGTTGAAACAAATTGGCGTATAGTTTCCGCAGACTCATGTCCTCAATGCCTAACTCACGCATGTGATGCTGCAAGTCAATCAAATTACCAGGAGTGAATTGAGCCCTTTTGTGGAGCGAGAGAATGTCGTCGTGCAGCGACAGACCAATTTTCGGCACTGTGGTATCCTCAAGAAACCGGATGATGTCGGGGGTCATCCCCGTGAAGTTGAGTCTGAAGAGAAAGCACAAATCCTCTGTTGCCACCTGGAGCAAAGACACGATATTCTGATGTCCCCGCTTGAAAGAAGGCCGCGTCTCGGTGTCAATCCCAAGTATTGGAGATTCTAAAAGAACATCTACAGCCCTTTTTGTTTCACCCGGACTTGAAACGACAATGATTTTCCCTCCAAATTCCACCATTGGCAATTTGGATATCTTTTTTTTGTCGAATTTGTTATATAGTATCTTTGTCATTGTTTGCTTATGAAAGCAATAAAAAACGAATTGAGACATGGGGAAACTACTATTGTTTTGCCCCCATAATGCGCCTTTTTTAGTTAGAATATGCAAAATTAGAAAAAAGTTGCGAAAAAATGGGCATTTCTAATTTTTTTCCTTTACTTTTGCAATAGAATTGCAGCGATGCATACATTATATTCCCGTGAAGTGAGAGAAAATACGGGTTTTCGCAGTCTATATAGATAAATGGCGATTAAAAAGATTGGAAATGTCACAAAAGAAATCATCAAAAAAGAGCAACACTTCCCTAATGGAGTCTTTGGGGATGAATTTTCATTTTCACCTCAGTGAGCGGTTTGTGTTCACTATGGGCTTCATCCTTTTTGCAGTGGGACTTTACCTGCTGCTGGCCTTCACGTCATATTTTACTACAGGCGAAGCCGACCAAAGCCTGGTAACATCCTTGCAACAAGGTGAAGTGGAAAACAGTGGACGTAATTTCCAAAACATCTGCGGCTCTATTGGAGCCATCATCTCCAATTATCTCATAGCCAGATGTTTTGGCATTGCTGCCTTTTTCATTCCCGCATTTATCATTTTGATAAGCCTCAAACTCACCAAAGCCTACAAGAACATCAACTTGTTGAAGAGTTTCTTCATTTTCACATTGGTCATGATATGGTGCTCTGTGGCATTCGCGAAATTCCTTCCTCCAGTGTTCGGAGATACGATATACAACCCAGGGGGTGACCATGGACTGTTTTGTGCACAGTTCTTGGAAAACATGCTCGGCACGCCTGGCCTGATAGCTATCCTTGCCGTAGTGGCATTGGCATTCCTCACTTACATGAGTGCCGAAACCATCTATTTGGTTCAACATATCCTCAACCCCCTGAAATTCATCCACAATGTGCCTCTGACCGTCACCAACAATTCCAATGAAGAGACAACAGGCAAAACCACCAAGGCACCGGGGGTTATGCAAGTCCTCTCGGGCAAATATGAAGAACAGGATGAGGAAAACGCCTCAACTACCATCGACCTTTCCGCGGATGAGGAGAAAGAGAGGGAAGAGAAGGAAAAGCCCCATGAATTTGGGATTATCCGCAAAAATCCGCCTAAAAAGGACGGCGCAGCTTTGGAAGTGGAGGTTGGCAAAAACGAGGAGCGTGCCCACAGCAGAACTGTCAACGAAGACGGAGTCCTCACACCCATCAATCCCAAGGAACCTTTCACAAGATACCAATATCCTACTTTGGACTTGCTGAAGCAATATGACAATGACGGAAAGCCTGTCATTGACATGGAAGAGCTCAACGACAACAAGAAACAAATTGAGAAAGTGCTCAATAGTTTTGGCGTACAGATACGCGACGTCAAGGCTACAGTGGGGCCCACCATCACACTCTACGAAATCACCCCCGCCGAGGGTATTCGAATTTCCAAAATCCGCAATTTGGGCGACGACATTGCCCTGAGTCTTAGGGCCATAGCCGTTCGTATCATCGCCCCTATACCAGGAAAGGGCACCATTGGCATAGAAATGCCAAACAAGAAGCCCAACATCGTGTCGATGCGCAGTATCCTTGACTCCAAGAAATTCAAGGAGTCAACCATGGAATTGCCTATTGTACTGGGAAAGACCATCACCAACGAGGTCTTCATGGTAGACTTGGCAAAAATTCCCCACCTTCTTGTTGCTGGTGCCACAGGTCAGGGAAAATCAGTCGGCCTGAATGCCATCATCACATCGCTGCTCTACAAGAAGCATCCGAAAGAGATGAAACTGGTGCTCATCGACCCCAAGAAGGTGGAGTTCAGCGTATACGCCCCCATTGCCAACCATTTCATGGCCACGGTTGACGACGATGAGGAACCCATCATCACCGATGTGACCAAGGTGGTGAGAACATTGAAGAGCCTTTGTGCGTTGATGGACCATCGTTATGATATGCTCAAGATGGTGAAGGCACGCAACATCAAGGAATACAACCAGAAATATGTGAACAGGGAGTTGGACCTGGCAGAAGGTCATGAGTACATGCCTTATATCGTCGTGGTCATCGATGAGTTTGGTGATTTGATTATGACTGCAGGCAAGGAGATAGAACTCCCCATTGCCCGTATAGCTCAGTTGGCGCGCGCCGTGGGTATCCACATGGTGATTGCCACTCAGCGCCCCACAACAAGCATCATCACAGGAAATATCAAAGCCAACTTCCCAGGACGCATGGCATTCAAGGTCAGTGCGATGATTGACTCGCGCACCATCCTCGACCGTCCTGGTGCCAACCAGTTGGTAGGCCGTGGCGACATGCTGTTCCTCAGCGGCAGTGAACCCGTCCGTGTCCAATGTGCTTTCATAGATACACCAGAGGTAGAGAGAATCAACAATTTCATCGTCAACCAACCAGGACCTGTTGCTCCCTTGGAGTTGCCTGAGCCTGTCGGCGAAGAACCTGTATCCGGTGAAGGCGGCATAACGATGGAATCGTCCAAGCTTGACCCACTCTTTGAGGAGGCAGCCCGTGCTATCATCCTTACACAACAAGGCTCCACAAGTATGATTCAGCGCCGTTTCTCCATTGGTTATAATCGAGCAGGCCGCCTGATGGACCAGTTGGAGAAGGCAGGTGTTGTTGGACAGGCACAGGGAAGCAAACCCCGTGAGGTGCTCGTTGCTGATGAGAACAGCCTGATGAACCTTATGGCGAATCTAAAGTCAAGTGGTGCAGCATGAACTGAAAACTGATATCAAGTATTTTTCGGATAACAATAAAAACTAAAAATCATGATTAAGAAAATTTTCACCCTGGCCATTGCCACAATAATGGCGATGACTGCAGGAGCTCAGACGGCCACCAAGGCCAAGAGCATATTGGATAAGACAGCTGCCATCATCAGCAATAAAAGCGGCGCAAGTGCCAGTTTCAAAGTTTCCGGCAGCAAAACTGGCACCATGTCCGGGCGCATTTTCATAAAAGGCAATAAGTTCAAGGCTACTACCCCCGAGGCGTCAATGTGGTTCAATGGCAACACACAGTGGACTTATATGAACAATACGGAAGAAGTGAATATCAGCTCACCCACGGAGGGACAGCAGATGCAGATGAATCCCTATAAGTTCATCACCCTTTACAAAACCGGTTATGCGCTTTCGTCCAAAACCTTGAAGGGTGCGTATGAGGTCCATCTAAAAGCGACCGACAACAAGCGGCCGATCAAGGAGATGTTCATTACCATCAACAGCAAGACCTATTTGCCCTCAGTGGTTCGTATGATGCAGAACGGTAGTTGGACAACCGTCAACATCAGCAACTTCAAGAAGGAAAATCTCAGTGATGCCACCTTTACATTTGACCCCAAACAATATCCTGATGCAGAAATCATTGATTTGAGATAAGATTATGGAAAAAGCCAGACACATGACCCGATGGGAAATCATCAAGACCCTCCGTAAGCATTCCAATCTGTCGAATGAGCGGGTTCTTGCATACAACCAGAAACGCATAGCGAAAATAGTTGGCTACGTTTTGGCCATCTTGGGTATTTTTTATCTCATTTTCCTATCGGTCATGTTGGCTTTGATTGCCAACAGCAGCACACGGGAGACGGCAGCCGAGTTGATGTTCGGCATTATGCCCTTCATCCTTACGATAGACTTCTTCTCACGTTTTGCCCTGCAGCAGACGCCATCTCAGCAAATCAAGCCTTACATACTGCTTCCATTGGGGAAATATACGTGTATTGACGCATTCATCTTCAATTCCATCACCAGCTATGGCAATCTGATTTGGATGGCACTCTTCATCCCCTACTGCATCATGTCCATTATCTTTGTGGAAGGTTTCTGGGCTACCATCGCTTTCTTGCTCGCCGTTTATCTGTTGCTTATCGTCAACAGTCAATGGTACATGCTCTCACGCACCCTTATCAACCGCAAATATTGGTGGTGGATTCTCCCCTTGGTGGGTTATGCCATCATCTATTCTCCCATCTTCCTTGGAAGCAATGCTGGTTTTAAGCAGTTCTTTGAACTGTATGGTGCTATTGGCGAGGGTGCAACACATTGGTCATTGCTCGTATTTGGTGGCATCTTATTGGTGTTGGCCATATTGGTTGCCATCAACCGCCGTGTGCAGTATTTCTGTGTGTATGGTGAGCTTGCTCATGTGGAGACGACGGAAATCAAGCATGTGAGTGAGTTCAGGCAACTCGATCGTTTCGGTGAAATTGGTGAGTACATTAAACTTGAGATCAAAAGCATCATGCGCAACAAAAACATCCGTAAGGGGTTCATTTCCGCCAACATCATCATCATCATGTTCAGCCTGTTAATCTCTTTTACAGATATATATCAAGGTGGAATGATGAAATTCCTGGCTGTCTACAATTTCGCCCTTTATGGAGTAATGATTCTGGTAAGGGTTATGTGTTATGAAGGCAATTACATTGATTGTCTGATGGTACACAAAGAGAACATTATTTCTTTGCTGAAAGCCAAATATTTCTTCTATACTGCGCTATTGCTGCTTCCGATGTTGCTGATGCTGCCCACAGTTTTCATGGGAAAATGTACTTTGCTGATGCTCATCGCCATCATGCTGCTTGTTGGAGGTCCGGTAAATGCTGCCTTCCTCTACATGGCAGTGTTCAACAAGCAAACCCTCCCCCTCAACGAGAAATTCATTGGCAAGGGTGCTATAGAAAACAGTTTTTTGATGGTGGGTGTTGAAATTGCTGCATTTACCCTTCCGCTCATACTCATCATCCTTTTCCCAACACTGATGGGTGAAACTTTGGGGTCAATCATACTGATAGCGATAGGCATTGCCGTAGTGGCTTCCAATCGCCTATGGATACGCGACATTTATCGTCGCATGATGAAGAGACGTTATGAGAATCTTGAGAGTTTCCGCTCCTCAAGGTAACCTTACTCGTAAACTTTTATCTCCTGCTGTCCGGTCAGAGCCCTGTATACATTGTGCGCCAATGCTGTAAGCTCGTCTTCACCAGGATAGACAAAAACAGGTGCAAGGTATTCCAGTCTGCGAATCAGTTCCTCACTCACATACTTGCTTTGCGACATGGCTCCAGTGAGGATAACGGCATCCACATGCCCATAGGTAGCAGGTGCAAGCGAAGCCAAATATCTTGCAACCTGGTAAATCATAGCATCAAGGATGAGTTTGGCATGCTCGTCGCCGTCCTTGATGCGCTGTTCCACCACCCTCACATCGTTGGTACCCAAATGGGCGGTAAGTCCACTGTGTCCGTTGACCTTCCTCAGCATTTCCTTTTCCGTGTATTTCCCGCTGTAGCAGAGCTGAATAAGTTGTACTGACGGCAGAGTTCCTGCTCTTGACGGACTGAACGGTCCGTCTCCGCTTAGGGCATCGCTGCATGCTATTGCTCGTCCATGGTGGTGCATTGCAAATGATATTCCGCTTCCCAGATGGCACACGATAAGGTCTTGTTCCTCATATTTCACGCCATGTTCTTTGCAATAGCGCTTGGCTATCTCGCGCTGGTTGAGAGCGTGCCAGATGGTTTGGTGCGGCATTTCGGGCAAGCCGGTGATACGTGCCACATCCTCCAGTTCATCCACCACACCTGGGTCTACTGTGAACGCCCTGCAACCTGGTATCTCCTTTGCTATGCTGAGTGCGATGAGTGACCCCAGGTTGCATGCGTGATGCAGTCGTGGATGCAGGGTGTCTTCTATCACCTTTTCATTCAGCTCATAAACCCCACTCTCAATAGGCTTCACCAAACCGCCTCGTCCTACTACGACATCAAAATCCAATCCATATCCCTGTCTTTGCAGCTCTTCTATCAGTTTTTCTTTTCTATAGTCAAACTCATCCATAATAAAGGGATATTGACATAATTCCTCAAAGGGGTGATTGATGCAAGCATGCATTTTGATGTCCTCATCAATAAAAACACCCACTTTCGTGGAAATCATACCGGGATTGATGGCAAGTATTTTCATCATTAAAAAATTTAGGTCAACAATTTGTGTTTAACAGTAATCTAGTTTGAATTATTTATGCAAAAATATAAAATTATCCCATACGAGCCAAATATCTAAGGGATTATTTTTCATTTCACAACAGATTCTATCTTACCGTTCTTCAATCGTGTTTCTATAGTATCTCCCGATACCAATTCGTCGGTACTTCTGACCACTTTCCCCTCATGCATGGTGATGCTGAATCCCATGTCTAATATTCTTTGCGGGTCAACCGCCGCCACCCTATGCGAGATGATATCCAGACGATGCCGCTCATTCGCCATCTTCTGCCTTACTGCGGTTGGGATGCGCATGGCTATGCGTTCCAGCACAACACTTGCCCGCTCTGTTCTGGACAGTGCAGCGACCCTTGCCCTGCTGGCGAGAGCATCGAGCTTTGCACCTTGCCTTGTTTTCACCACTGCAAATAGAGCTGGGATGCGCAAGGAAAGATGGCTGACCCTTAATTGCTCATGCTGTATCACAGCGACAGCAACTCTTGTCAATCGCTCCTTGTAATTGTTGATGGTTTCGTCCAGTTGGTGCAACCTGTCGATGAGAAAAGCAGCTGCTGCAGTCGGTGTCTTCACCCTGACATTTGCAATCATATCGAGGACGCTCTCATCACGGTCGTGACCTATGGCCGTGATGACCGGCAATGGGAAATTGGCCACATTGCGTGCCAAGTCAAGAGCATCAAATCCCGACAGGTCGCTGGTGGCTCCTCCTCCCCTTGCGATAACCACACAATCAAAATCATCCAATTGCTCAAACACTTTGTTGAGTGCATCTATCACACTCTGCTCCACCCCCTCCCCCTGCATGATGGCGGGGAAAAGACAGGTTCGGAATGTGTAGCCGAACTCATTGTCTGCAAGATGGTTGCAAAAATCGCCATAACCAGCCGCCCCGGCACTTGAGATGACTGCAATACGCTGAGTGAAAAGCGGCATTGATAGTTCACGGTTGGCATCAAAAACTCCTTCCTCTTTCAACTTGGAAATGATGCGCTGCCTTTTCAAGGCCATGTCACCCATGGTAAATGTGGGGTCAACATCGTTGACAATCCATGCGAATCCATAGTTTTCATGAAACTGTGCGCACACCTTGAGCAACACCTTCATGCCTCTTGCCATGTTCTTTCCTGTTTCACGTAGGAAATGCGCTTTCATCAAAGCCCACCTTGAGCGCCAACATCTTGCTGAAGCCTTGGCAACTGGTGTATTCGTCCGCTCATCTTTTTCAATCAATTCCAAATAGCAGTTCCCCGCCACCTCGTGCAGGTCACCAATCTCAGCCTCCACCCAATATTCATCGGGCATTTTCGTTTCAATCAACTCGCGCACGAGCAGATTGAGTTCAAGCAACGAAAGCTTGTCTTTCTTCATACCTTAAATATTGCATGTGCGTCTATCGGTTTCTCAGAATAAAGTACGCCTTCTCAAAGTCCGGTATGCCATAACCAAAAACATTGTTGGGAGTCTCATAGATGTCACCACTTCTGCGGATGGCATCCATCACCTCGTATGCGGTAGCCTTGGGTGCAGATTGCCATAGGCATGCCACCATGCCGGAAATGATGGGAGCAGCAAATGATGTGCCCATGTCGCTGACAATTGCCCCCCTTCCACTCACCACTGCGGCAGGACTACCCAAAGACATGATGTCGGGTTTCACCCTCCCATCTTCCGCTGGTCCGACAGAGGAGAACGACGCATTGACTTTTGAAGGATTGACGGCTCCCACCGCAAGGATATCGCTGGCATCGGCGGGGAAACCGATTTTCTTCCAAGTGCCCAGTCCCTCGTTTCCTGCACTGTTGACATGGACAATGCCTTTGGAAGCCAAACGGGAGGCTGTTTTTGAAATCTGTGCATGCTTCCCGTCAAGTTCGGTATATTTGTGGTTGGTTGCCGTATCGTCAAATCTGATGTATCCGAGTGAACTGCTGATGATATCCACCCCCAAGGAATCAGCAAATTCAGCGGCGGCGGTCCAATAATCCTCCTCAGCCAGACTCTCAGTTGCTGTGTCTTCCGCCCTGATCAGCCAATAGTTGGCATCAGGTGCTGTACCTACGAAGATGCCTGGAATATCCAGTGCCATGGCCGACAGCACTTTCGTGCCATGGTCATTCTCCTGATAGATGTCTGGCGACTTGAAAGCCACAAAATCCCTTGTTCCCAATATCTTCACTTTATCCATGGCGGGAATCCTGTCTACGTTCATGAATCCACCGTCGAAAACAGCGATGGTGACACCATTTCCCTTGTAACCAAGTTGATGAAGGCGGTGGCCATTAACCATCTTGATATTCTGCGAGGCTTTACCATATTCCTCGTCATCGGTTCCTTCCCATTTCTCCAATTCCTTGTGGAAGAGTGTGCGCTCGGATGGTTTTATGGAGTCTGGAGCGGTGAACACCAATTGGGCATCGCTGACAAAAGACAAAGACAGCAGCGGGGTCACATACGATGGGTCGGAAACCCTCACAACGACAGTCTTGTTCCACTTGCTTTTGCAAACCACTTCTACACCCTTCACGGCACCGATACGCTGGAGATAGGCAGGTGGGAGCGGCAAGTCGGTGGAGTCGACTTGCAGTCCTTGGCGTTTCCTTCTTTCTACTGCCTTTTGTGACAGGAATTCCTGTGGTTTGTCCAGACTGTAGGGAGTGCCGCGCTTGTCAGTCAGAGACAACCTGTACAAGTATGTCTTACCGCCAGGAAATCCAATCTTGGAAGGTAATTGAGTAAACGGAGCCTTTGCCGACGCCAGCAATGGCACCAACAGGAAGGCAACAAGAGAGAAGAATGAACTTGATATTCTGCTTTTCATCATAGGTAATGTAAAGTATTTGTAAGATTTGCTGCAAATTTAAATAAAAAATCAGATATCCTTGCCGCGGCCGTTAAAAATGTGTTGGCATCATAGCAAAATTGTGGAAATAAATCGTAATTTTGCAGATTGAAACAAGTGTAAACGTGGATAGGATGGATAACAAGAAAGCCACATTGGAGTTGGGAACAAAACCCGTAGGACGCCTGCTGATGCAGTATGCGCTGCCTGCCATTGTCGCCATGACGGCATCTTCTCTTTACAATATGGTTGACAGCATCTTTATTGGTCAGGGAGTGGGAGCTCTTGCCATATCAGGACTTGCCATTACATTCCCGTTCATGAACCTCTCTGCGGCATTTGGTGCAGCGGTCGGTGTAGGTTCATCCACCCTCATCTCTGTCAGGCTTGGCCAAAAGGATTATTCCACAGCCATCAATGTCTTCGGCAACTGTGTGACCCTGAACATCATGATAGGCATTGTCTTTGCCGCCATCACACTCACGTTCCTTGACCCTATCCTGCTCTTTTTCGGAGCCAGTGAACTCACTCTGCCCTATGCCCGTGAGTATATGATGATTATTCTCTTGGGCAATGTGTTCACACATCTGTATTTTGGCATGAATGCACTGCTGAGGTCGGCCAGCAAACCACGGATGGCTATGGCGGCTACCGTGTTCACCGTCGTTCTCAACACCATTCTTGACCCATTGTTCATCTTTGTCCTGCACATGGGAATCCGCGGTGCTGCTATTGCCACCGTCCTGGCACAGTTCACCGCACTCTGCTGGCAGTGCCGTATGTTCAGCAACAAGAATGAGATTATCCATTTCGAAAAAGGTATCTACCGACTCAAATCCAATCTCGTGAAACGTATTGTCGGGATAGGCGCATCTCCATTCTTCATGAATGTGACGGCTTGTATGATTGTCATTATTGTCAACAAGAGCCTTAGCCGCTATGGCGGTGACCTGGCTGTTGGAGCTTACGGCATTGTCAACCGGGTGTCATTTCTGTTCTTCATGGTGGTATTCGGCATCAACCAGGGCATGCAGCCCATCGCTGGCTACAACTATGGTGCCATGCACTACGACCGTTTGATGAAGGTGCTTCGCTACGCCATGATAGCCGCCACCTTCATGACCACCCTGGGATGGGTGGTCAGCGAGTTCCTGCCTTATTTTTGCGCACGTCTTTTCACCTCCGATTCCACCCTTATCAGTCTGGCAGAGCACGGATTAAGGATAGCCAACCTCACACTGCCCGTTGTCGGTATGCAGATGGTCATCACCAATTTCTTCCAAAGCATTGGAAAAGCAAAGGTAAGCATCTTTCTCTCTTTGTCGAGGCAGTTGCTCTTCCTCCTCCCTGTACTGCTCATCCTGCCTCCGTTCCTTGGTCTCGAGGGGGTATGGCTATCTTTCCCCATATCAGACTTCATTGCATTCGTAGTGACCGCCATCATCATGGTGAGGTATATGCACAGATTTAAATCACAATCCCAACTTTCAAATCATGACTGATCAGAAAATCATCATCATCGTTGGCCGCCAATTAGGTAGTGGCGGACGTGTCATTGCCAAACGCCTTGCAGAGATTTTCAACTGTTCTTTCTACGATAAGGAACTCCTGAATTTGGCTGCTAAGGAAAGCGGTTTCAGTGAACAGTTTTTCGAGCAGCACGATGAGCATTGGCGTTTTTTCAAGTCTTTGTTCCACATGCACGCCCAACATGTGAGCGACAACAACTTCTACCCCAACAGGTTCTCGCAGGAAAGCCTTTTCCAATTTCAGTCTGAGGCAATTAAAAAAGCAGCCGATGCCGGAAACTGTGTGTTTGTCGGCCGTTGTGCCGATTATATCCTGCGTGATTATCCCAATACTTTCAATATCTTTGTTACGGCCAACTTATCTGACCGCATCCGCCAGGTTGCCACGCGTCATGAATGCGACGAGGAGACAGCGCGGAAAATCATCACCCGTGAGGAAGACAGCCGTTCTTCTTACTACAACTATTACACAGGAAAAAAGTGGGGGCACAGCCAGTCATACGATTTGTGTGTCAATTCTTCTATACTTGGCCTTGAAGGCACAGCAGAAATGATAGCGCAATTTATAAGAGACGGATTGAAAGCAAAAGCAGAACAAGGGAAATGAAGCGCGTAGGCATCATCAGCGACACCCATTCGTATTGGGATGACCGCTATCTGGAATATTTCAAGAACTGTGATGAGATATGGCACGCCGGCGACATCTGTTCCACAGAATTGGCAGAGCGGCTGGCTGCCTTCCGTCCACTTCGGGCTGTGTGCGGCAATTGTGACGGTGGCGACCTTCGCCTAACCTACCCCGAAGTTCTCCGTTTCCGTTGTGAGGAAGTCGATGTGCTCATGAAGCATATCGGTGGATATCCCGGACACTACGACCGCAGCATCCACCGCCAGATTCTCGCCAAACCACCACAACTGTTTATCAGTGGCCATTCACACATCCTCAAGGTGCAATACGACACTACCCTTGGTTTGCTTCATATTAACCCAGGTGCGGCAGGCATACAAGGTTGGCAACAGCAGCGAACCCTTGTGCGGCTGACTATTGACGGCAACCGTTTTGCTGATTGTGAGGTCGTAACTTTGGGTGAACGATAGGACTATTCAACAAAATTTGCAGTTTCCATCACTTTTTCTAAGATTATTTTGGTTACATCATTGCAATTGAGTAATTTTGCAACGTTATTATTTTTCCGACAAATAGTTGCATTATTATTCGAGTTCCTTTCATTTTTTTTCAAATATCAAGGATTAGACTACATTTTGCATACACATCGGAGAACTTGGGGTAAAACGATTTGGAAACTTCAAACAAACAAAATATCAAAAGAAAATGGAACAGTCAAATGTGAAGCCAGCTAATGGCAAGTTAGGAATTCTAGTGGTAGGTAATGGTGCTGTTGCCACAACCTTTATGACCGGCGTGCTGATGGCTCGCAAAGGGTTGTCAAAGCCTATTGGTGCGATGACACAGTATGACAGGATTCGGATTGGAAAAGGAGATGACAAGAAATACCTGAAATATAGCGAAATTGTTCCCATTGCCAATCTTGACGACATCGTATTCGGTTGTTGGGATGTCTATCCTCAGAACGCTTACCAGTCTGCAGTTTATGCTGAGGTCCTCAAGCGCGGTGACATCGAACCCGTTCGTGAGGAACTGGAGCAGATAGTTCCTATGAAGGCCGCATTCGACAAGAATTACGCCAAGCGTCTTGATGGTGACAATGTGAAGGACTGCAAGACCCGTTGGGAGATGGTGGAAGCCCTTCGCGAGGACATCCGTCAGTTCCGTGAGAGCCGCAATTGCGACCGTATAGTCGTGCTGTGGGCTGCCTCCACTGAGATTTATGTACCAATCAACAAGGACGTGCATTACTCTCTCTCTGCACTTGAGGCAGCGATGAAAGCTGATGACCGTGAGCATGTGGCACCTTCTATGTGCTATGCCTATGCAGCACTTGCCGAAGGCGCACCTTTTGTAATGGGAGCCCCCAACACCACCGTCGACATTCCCGCCATGTGGGAGATGGCTGAGAAGACCCAAATGCCTATTGCAGGAAAAGACTTCAAGACAGGCCAGACTTTGGTTAAATCTGGTTTCGCCCCCATTATCAGCACACGTTGCCTCGGACTCGACGGTTGGTTCTCGACCAACATCCTCGGCAACAGGGATGGACTGGTGCTCGATGAGCCTGACAACTTCCGCACTAAAGAGGTGTCCAAGCTTTCCACTCTTGAGACCATCCTGAAGGAAGATGAGCAGCCTGACCTGTATACCGGATATTACCACAAGGTCCGCATCAACTATTATCCTCCCCGCAACGACAATAAGGAGAGTTGGGACAACATTGATATTTTTGGATGGATGGGCTATCCCATGCAAATCAAAATCAACTTCCTCTGCCGCGACTCCATTCTGGCAGCCCCCGTTTGCCTCGACCTGTGTCTGCTCATCGATTTGGCAGCACGTGCTGGCAAATATGGCACACAGCGATTCCTGAGCTTCTTCCTTAAGAGTCCGATGCACGACTATACTCAAGGAGAAGAAGCTGTCAATCATCTCTACCGCCAACACACCATGCTTCGCAACGCCATCCGTGAGATGGGAGGTTATGAGGCTGACGAGGAGATGGATTGATATTCTGTTTATTCAACTATAGATATGTTAAGAATAGCTGTACAATCAAAAGGTCGCTTATACGAGGACACCCTTCACCTGCTTGCTGAGGCTGACATCAAAATCAGCTCTACCAGACGTACCTTGCTGGTTCAATCCTCCAATTTCCCTATCGAGGTGCTATATCTACGCGACGACGACATTCCTCAGAGTGTCGCCTCAGGTGTGGCAGATGTCGGGGTGGTTGGCGAGAACGAGTTTGAGGAACGTGGCGAGGATGCCGATGTTGTGGAACGTCTTGGATTCAGCAAATGCCGTCTTTCACTTGCCATACCCAAGGAAGTCAACTATACCGGTCTGGAGTGGTTTGACGGGAAAAAAATAGCCACCTCTTATCCCAATATTCTCCGCCGTTTCATGGAGGAGAATGGCATCAACGTTGAGATACATGTCATCACGGGCAGTGTGGAAATCTCACCGGGTATCGGACTGGCTGACGGCATCTTCGATATTGTCAGCAGCGGTTCCACTCTGGTGAGCAACAACTTGCGCGAGGTTGAGGTTGTCATGCAGAGTGAGGCTCTCCTTATTGGCAACAAGCAGATGAGCGAGGAGAAAAAGGCAATTCTTCAGGAATTGTTGTTCCGCATCAGTGCAGTTCGCCAGGCAGAAGACAAGAAATATGTCAGGATGAATGTGCCTCGCTCACGTCTCAAGGAGATTGTCGATGTGTTGCCTGGTTTGAAAAGCCCCACCATCATCCCGTTGGCAGACGAGGAATGGTGCTGTGTCCATACCGTACTCGACCAGCGTCGGTTCTGGGAAATAATTGGTCGCCTGAAAGAATTGGGAGCCCAGGGTATTTTGGTGACCCCTATAGAGAAAATGATTCTGTAATCCAAAGAAGAGACAGCTATCAATGAGAATCATCAGGTATCCTGCACGCGAGACATGGGAGGAGCTAGTTAAGCGTCCTCAAATGAATACAAACGACCTGACATCCGTGGTTTGCGGAGTCTTGGACGATGTCCGTCAACATGGCGATGAGGCCGTCAAGCGCTATGAGGAGAAATTCGACCATGTGTCGCTCAGCAGTCTCAGGGTCAGTGACAAGGAGATGGATGAAGCAGAACAATTGGTTGGTGATGACCTTAAAGCATCACTTGAGCAAGCGCACTACAACATCCACAAATTCCATCAAATGCAGCAATTTGTTGGAGAAAAAGTAGAAACCCAACCTGGTGTCACCTGTTGGCAGAAGAGTGTAGCCATCGAAAGTGTCGGACTTTATGTGCCAGGCGGCACAGCACCTCTTTTCAGTACGGTGTTGATGTTGGCTACCCCAGCCAAGATAGCGGGGTGTCGTGAGATTGTGTTGTGCACCCCTCCCAACCGCGAAGGAAAGGTCCACCCTGCCATTCTTGTTGCCGCCCGCATCGCCGGAGTGAGTCAGATTTTCAAGGCAGGAGGCGTGCAGGCCATTGGCGCTATGGCCTACGGCACGGAAAGTGTTCCCAAGGTATATAAGATATTTGGTCCTGGCAACCAGTTTGTCATGGCAGCCAAGCAGCAGGTTTCCCTTCATGATGTCGCCATCGACATGCCTGCTGGTCCATCAGAGGTGTGTGTCATAGCCGATGAAACCAGCCGTCCAGATTTTGTTGCGGCCGACTTGTTGTCTCAGGCTGAGCATGGTCCTGACTCACAGTCAGTGCTCATCACCACCTCAGAGCGTTTGTTGGTGGCCGTTGCCCGTGAGGTGGAGCGTCAGTTGAACGGACTTCCCCGCCGTGAGATAGCCGAACAGTCGTTGGCAAACAGTATGATGATTCTTGTGCACGACGGCAGAGACGCCATCAGCCTGAGCAATGTTTATGCACCTGAGCACCTGATTATCTGCACGTCTGATTACGAGTATCTTTCGGAGCATGTGGTGAATGCCGGCAGCGTGTTCTTAGGTTCATATGCTTGCGAGAGTGCCGGCGACTATGCCAGCGGCACCAACCATACATTGCCCACACACGGTTATGCATTGGCCTACAATGGAGTTAATCTAGACAGTTATTGCCGCAAAATCACATTCCAACACCTCACAGAGGATGGCATACGCTCCATCGGTCATACCGTAGAGGTGATGGCGGAGAACGAGCTGTTGCACGGCCACAAGAACGCCATGACGCTGCGTGTCAGGGAGGTGAACAAAAAACGATAAGAAGTATGAGAACGTTGCAGGATTTGGTCAGGCCCAACATCTGGAAGTTGTCACCCTATAGCAGTGCTCGCGACGAATACAGTGGGCATGATGCTCATGTGTTTCTTGATGCCAACGAGAATCCCTATAATCAGCCACTCAACCGCTACCCCGACCCACTGCAACGGGATGTCAAACCCTTGATTGCCAAGCTCAAGGGTGTCCGCGAGGAACAAATTTTCTTAGGCAATGGCAGCGATGAGGCGATAGACTTGGTTTATCGCTGTTTCACCTGTCCAGGGAAAGACAACGTTGTTGCCATCGAACCCACATACGGAATGTATCGTGTTTGTGCCGACATCAATGATGTGGAGTACCGCCCCGTCCGCCTTGACGAGCATTTCCAAATGTCAGCCAACAAGATGTTGGCGGCTTGCGACTCCGACACGAAAGTGATATGGATTTGTTCACCAAACAATCCGTCGGGCAACCTCATTGACAGGGAGGAAATCGAGCGTGTGCTGATGTCATTCGATGGCATCGTGGTCATCGACGAGGCTTATTCCGACTTCTCTAAACAGTCGCCTTTCAGACTAGAAATCAACCGTTATCCTCACCTCATTGTTCTCAACACGATGAGCAAGGCATGGGGATGCGCCGCCATCCGTATGGGTATGGCATTCGCCAATAAGGAGATAATAGGGATTTTCAACAAGGTAAAATACCCCTACAATGTCAATCTTCTCACTCAGGAGAAAGCCATTGAGTTGCTTCGCAAACCATATGATGTGGAGAAGTGGGTATCCATGCTGCTTGAGGAGCGTTCCCGCCTGATAAGTGCTTTCCGCCTCCTCCCCATCTGCAAGAAGGTCTACCCTACCGACGCCAACTTCTTCCTTGCCCGAATGACCGATGCGCAGCGCATCTACAACTATCTCATTGAGAAAGGCATCATTGTGAGAAACCGCAGCCGTATCACCCTCTGCGACAACTGTCTTCGCGTCACCATCGGTACCAAGACCGAGAACACACAACTGCTGGCTGCACTGAGGCAGTTTGACTAATTCTCTCGTTGTTTCTTGCATCAGACAATTAGGCTGCCGATGAAGCCGATTGTTTTTGCATTTATAAAGAAATGATATCCGCCGGCACGGCTGATTCGCATGACATGAAAAACAAAGTGTTGTCAAACAATTGAATTGAAATGATATGAAGCACTACCTGAAAAAACTTGAGGAGACTATTCGCGGACATTGGAACCTAAAGGCCCTTTGTGATTACAAAGGCGATGTCTTCACATACGGAGAATTGGCAGCAAACATCGAGCAGTTCCGGCTATTTCTCAACGATGCCGGAATAGCCAAACGCAACAAAATTGCTATTTGTGCCCGCAATTCTGCACGATGGGCGATTGCTTTCTGGGACATTAATGTCAATGGCTGCGTGGCAGTACCTCTTTTGGCTGATTTCCACCCCAACAGCATCACAGCACTCACCCACCATTCAGACAGTGTACTTCTATTCACAGACGAGGATATCTGGAGAAAGCTGAATCCCGAGCAAATGCCGCTGCTCAAGGCGGCCATCAACGTCAAGGACTGGTCTTTGCTGTGGCATAGGGATGAGAAAGCCGCCAATGCCTGGAAACACCGTGAGAAGACTTTTGCGCTCCGACATCCTCATGGATTGCAGCCCGAAAATGTGTCATATTCCACGGACAACATGGATAAATTGGCCATCATCAACTACACCTCGGGGACTACTGGCAACCCCAAGGGGGTAATGCTCACCTATGGTGCCATTTCAGATACTGATGAATTCGCCAACAACCATTTTCCCAACCACCCGGGAGAAACCATTGTCTCAATGCTTCC
>JAGCXX010000052.1 GCA_017961115.1 Prevotella sp.
GCCTCATCCTCGCCTTCATCTTTCGAATGGATGTACTCCAGTTCGGCTGCATTCACTTTTGGATTTTTTTCAGGAGCCACATAGATAAGCCACCAGGCAACAACCCAGAAGAACCCCAATAGACCAGTGATGACAAAAGCCCATCGCCAGCCCCATTGCAGGGTGATGGCAGTCACGATGATAGGTGCAATGATGGCGCCTATCGTAGTGCCAGAGTTAAACAGCCCTGTGGCGTATGCACGGTCTCGTTTGGGAAACCACTCGGCGATTACCTTCACTGCAGCAGGGAAGTTGCCTGCCTCGCCCAATCCCAAGATGGCACGTGCGGCACCAAAGCCCGTCACGGAGCGAACGGCAGCATGCATAAGGGCTCCCAAACTCCATACAACAATGGCGATGGAGTATCCTATCTTGCTTCCAAACTTGTCGAGCATTCGCCCACACACAAGCATTCCGATACCGTATGCCACCTGAAATGCTGTTACGATATAGCCATAGTCGGCCTCCGACCATCCAAGGTCATCCTGGATGTAAGGTTTCAGCAAACCAATAACTTGCCGGTCGATATAATTGATGGTGGTGGCAAAGAAAATCAGTGCCACCACGGTCCACCTGACGTTTGAGCGTTTCATGCCTTAAAAAGATTCTGACGCACCGGCGTCGACAGGTAAAAACACACCATTCACATAGCTGCCAGCAGGCGACGACAGATAGAGGGCGGCATAGCCGATGTCTTCGGGCTGTCCGAAATATTTCATGGGGATACGGCGCATGATGTTGGCTTTGCGCTGAGGGTCGTTGTCAATGGCCTTATGGAGCATGGGGGTGTCAATCCAGCCTGGTGCGATGGTGTTTACCCGTATGCCCTTGTGTGAGAGGTCGGCGACCAGGCTGCGCTGCAGACCAAGGATGGCCGACTTAGCCGTGGTATATGCCACCACCTGTTGCATACCCATGATGGCTGTCATCGAACTAATGAGGATGATACTTCCCCTTCCTTTTTCCACCATCAGTTTGGCAAACTCCCGGCTTATGGCAAAGACACTCATCACATGTACATTGAGCACATTGAGGAATTCCTCATCAGTCACATCTAGTGCCCATTTCTTCAGATGGACACCTGCACAGTTGACAAGGATATCTATCGTTCCGATTTCCTTTACCAATTGAGGTATCTCGTCGAGATTGGTGACATCGAATGCCCGAATCGAGCAACGCTCGCCCAACTGCTGCTGAGCCTCGCGCAGCTTCTCTTCGTTGCGCCCGATAATAACCACTTCAGCACCTGCTTCTACAAACACCTTGGCGATACCCAGACCAAGTCCGCTGCCACCACCTGTCACTACGGCACGTTGGTTGTCCAACCTGAATGAATTCATCATTTTCATAGAATAAGATTTACATAATTCCAAATTTGCTGAAAGCTTCCACAGTGCTCATACCTTGTTCCAGAGCCTGCTTCACTTGTTTCTCGCCACGGGCTTTTTCGATAGCACCCGCAAAGGCTTCCTCTTCTGCTTCCCGAGGTACGATAATGACGCCATCGAGGTCGCCAAACACGATGTCGCCCGGATTCACTTTGATACCTCCAAACTCAATGGGCACGCGATAATCGATTACTTTTCCGCGTGGTCCCTGGTCTTGTGCGTATGTTCCCTGAGAGAAGGTGGGGAAGTTCAGTCGCAGAATCTCGTTGGTGTCACGCGAGAAGCCGTCGACCACAGCTCCTGCCGCTCCAATGGCGATGGCGCGGGTGCTCATCAGTCCACCCCATAAGGCATAGCGTGGCGAAGAACCTGAACAGATATACACTTCGCCAGCCTTCAATTGGTCGAGAGCCTCAAACATGATACCAAAAGGTTTGCGCATCACGTCGAGATGGGTGTCCTGTTGGCGTTCAGCAAAGACATCAGCCTCCAACACGGGCATAGCCCGACCAATCACAATCATGTCGCGCCGTAAAGGCTTGATGCCTGGCGGAAGAAACTGGTGCAGATAGCCCATCTTGTCCAACACATCGCCTACCAAGGCTGTGAACAGTTCTGTACGAGCTATTTTGAACAGTTCTTCATCGTCCTTCCAAAATGTAGTCATTTCTTTTTGTTTTAGTGATTTGTTTTTATTATCTGCAAAGATAATGACTTTTCTTGATTTTCAAAGCATCTTGTATTCCATTTTGTCTTTTTGGTAATTCTTGCAATCAATTTGTTTTATTACAGGCATGTGGACCAATCATCAAAAATCCCATATCTTACCATACGATATGGTAATTTTTCTATAACTTTGCAGCAACTTTTGAACAGCAGGATTCTGTTCGACGGTAAAGAGTAAGCAGATGGAGCAAACGAGAACTTCCATATTCCAGAGACCCACGTGGGTGGTGGTATTTGCCTTGACAGCGGCAATCGCATGGGGCTGGGCATTCCCGCTCATCAAGGTGGGTTTCAATGCCTTTGGCATCACACCTGACATGACGGGCAGCAAAATGCTCTTCGCAGGCCTCCGTTTTGCCGCTACTGGCCTGATTATTCTGTCTGTAGCCCGTAGCAGCGGACGTTCTTTCAAGACCAACGTGACGAGTGACTGGTGGTTTATTCTCACTTTTGCACTGATGAACACCACACTCCACTATTTCTTCTTCTATGTCGGCATGTCACATAGTGAAGGCTCACGGGCAGCCATTCTCAACTCACTGAGCACATTCCTTGTGGTGTTGCTGGCCTGCGCTTGTTTCAAGAGTGACAAACTGACCACACGGAAGATTCTCGGCTGCGCCATAGGATTCTGCGGTATCCTGGCGTTGAATCTTGGAGGAGCCGAGAGCGGACTATTCACCTGGTTGGGCGA
>JAGCXX010000053.1 GCA_017961115.1 Prevotella sp.
CCAATTTCCAAGTCAAGTCCAGTGAAGGGAACACCCCATTGCAGATGATGATGTCCGAAATTGCCATCACAAGGATGACAGGCGGCATCAGCAACCACATATGATAGGGATTTTTCTTGTTTTGACTTTTCTCAGAAATGGTTGAATTGTTCCGCATTTTGGAAAGCATATAATCAGCAATGCAAAAATAAGTGTTTTGCAGAAGATTCACAAGGGAAGCAACAAAAAAATAAATCATTGAGAGTCATCCCCCATGAACAGACGAAAAAATAATCTCGTTTATTCGTTTCACAGGTGTATTTTGCTCAAAAATGCATTTTTGCACATTTTTACCCCTCACATATGCCATTTACTTTATATTTTTGCATGCACATTGCATCACCACACATCACTCGCCATGAGACAAAAAGTCGCATTCCTTTTATTCTGGGCCGCTACCTTCCCCAGCATTGCACAGACTCCGCTCACGTATGGCTTCGACCATCCGCAGGACACGGCGCGCACGAAGGTATGGTGGTTTCATGGCGAGACGGTCGGAACCCACGAAGGCATCACGGCCGACCTTGAGGCATTTAAACAACAGGGTGTAGGCGGAGTCGTCTATTACGACCAAGTGCATGGCGATGGTGAAGGGGCTTTCAAGGTGTTCTCGTCTGAATGGTGGGACGAGTTGTTGTTCTCTTCGCAGGAAGCCCGGCGTCTCGGACTCAGTTTTGAGGTCAACTGCAGCAATGGCTATGTCGCTGGCGGCAAGTGGATTACGCCCGACAGGAGCATGCAGTCGCTGGTCTGTACAGAGAAGATAGTGGAAGGAGGCAGCGACCTGACATTCCAAATGCCTTTGCCAGAAAAGATGCCCGGCGGATGGCATCACGATGTGGCTGTCATTGCCCTGCCCTACCAAGAGGAGTTGCTAAAACAAGTTCAGATGCCGGAACTGGCAATAGACTTTCAACAACCCTTCACAGCCCGCAGCATCACCTACGAGGTGTCGGCACGAGGCAAGGCACGCACCTCGTCCATGCAGGTACCGCCCTCGCATTTCAAGTTAGATGCCCGTCCGAACGAATTCTTCGGATGTGGTTTCACACCACTGCCGCCCGTGGCGGAACTGCAGGCTTCTGATGATGGGGTATCATTTTATAAAGTTTGCGACCTTCGCCCCCGCTACCGCAACCTCGGCGGCATCAAACTCCAGACGGTCGCCTTCCCCAAAGTGACGGCACGCAAGTTCCGCATCATCCCGGCAGACACTACCATCACGTTCAACCACATCACCCTCTCTGCCCGCGCCTCTGTCGATGCCTGGCAACAAAAAGCCAGTCTGATATCAGAGTTCATCGATGCCGACCAGACACCACGATATACGTCTGAAGAATTGGCCAACTTCTCACAAGCCATCAACCTCACGTCCATGCTCGCAACCGATGGAACGGTCTCATGGCAGAAAGCCCCCAAGGGCAAGTGGCTTGTGCTGCGCTTCCTCTCCGTGTCCAACGGTGGTCATACCAAACATGGCCGCAAGGAAGCCCTTGGACTGGAATGTGACAAACTGTCTGTCGAGGGAGCCCGCCTGCAATGGCAGAGTTATGTGAAACCCGTCATCGACAGCATCCGCGCCCATGGCGGTGTGCTCCAAGGCATCTGCATGGACAGTCACGAGGCCGGTCCGCAGAACTGGACCGTAGGTTTCGAGGATGAGTTCCGTTGGCTCCGTGGCTATGACATGCTAAAGTATCTTCCCGTGATGACTGGTTTTGTCGTGGGTTCGGTCGAGGAGTCCAATCGGTTCCTATACGACCTGCGCCGCACCATCAGCGACCTAATAACCGAACGATACTATGGCGAGATGAACCGTCTTTGTCATTCAGAGCAGCAGGTTGGCGACGGAGCATCAAGCGCATGCCTGACCCTCACCGCCCAGGCCGTCGGCGGTGCGCTCTGCATGGCAGGTGATGCCATCGAGGTAAAAAAACTGATTGACAAGCCACAGGCTGAGTTCTGGGGTTATCAGACCGAAGGCAACTATGACATCAAGGACTGCTCTTCTTCGGCTCACCTCTATGGCAAACTGATTGCTTCCGGCGAGGCATTTACCGATGCGACCTATAAACACTCTCTCGCCGACATCAAGAACCTGGCTGACTATGCCTACTGTTTCGGTATCAACGAACTTGTAGTGTGCGCCGTGGCCTACCAGCCCTGGCTCGACAACAGACTGAACACAGCCAATGGACGGCAGTACGTGCTCAACCGCAAGAACACGCTGTGGCCCATGAGCCGGCCCTTCTGGGACTATCAGGCCCGTTGCTCATGGATGATGCGCCAAGGCAAGCCTATCAGCGATATCTGCATTTATCTGGGTGACGACGTCCCCATGCGCATCCTCAGCCATCGGTTGCCAGACCTGCCACAAGGTTATGACTTCGATGCCTTTACGACCGATGCCCTGCTGCACCGAATGACTGCCAAGGATGGCCTCATCTCCCTACCCGACGGCATCAGCTATCGCATGATGATTCTGCCATCAGAGGGACAATTGACAGACAAAGCCCTACAAAAGATTGAACGATTGCGCCAACAGGGAGCCGTTATCTACGACCCGCAAACCGACCGCCGGACTCTGGCAGAAGCACTTCACCAAGCAGGCATCCAACCCGACGTGGAGACTCCTCACGGCGAACAGCTCTATTTCGCACACCGCCGTACCGCCAACGAAGACTTCTATTTTCTCAACAACCATAGCGACCAACCCATCAACGGTTACTTCACCTTTGCCACAGCAGCAGAAGGGGCAGAGTTATGGGACCCTGTCAGCGGCGAGAGACACCATCTGATGGCAACCTGCGCCGACAGCCGCAGCACAGTGCAACTCAATATGGCGCCTCGTGAGTCATTCTTCGTTGTTTTCGGCAGCCAGAATCAGCAGCATGACCATCAAACAGTCACCACCCAAGTGATTCCTGTAACACCGTCCGAATGGACTGTATCTTTCGATGCCAAGAAGGGCGGACCATCTGAAACCATCCGCTTGCAGACACTAGGCGACTGGACAACCAGCGACAATCCACATATCAAGTATTATTCGGGAACAGCCATCTGCAAGGCATCCTTCAAAATGGCCCGCTACAACCGCCGACACAGTTATCGTCTGAGCCTTCCGCTGCTCAATGCTGCCGCCGAGGTTATCATCAACGGCCAGTCAGCCGGCATCGTGTGGTGCTCACCCTGGATTGTCGATGTGAGCCATCTGCTTCGGCGTGGCACCAACAACATAGAACTGCGGATGGCCAATTGCCTTTGGAACCGTTTGGTGGGCGATGCCCTACTGCCAGCGTCAGAACGCCTCATCCAACAAACCCACCCGTTGGCCAAACCTACTGACGAACTTGTCCCCTCTGGCATTTCCGACTACATCACGATTACAGAGGAACATGATTGATTTTTGAAATTCAGACCGGAGGATTGCATTTTACAAGTTTTTTTCCCTACTCCTTTGCGTCGTTTTCAGATGCAAACAAAATGCAAACCATTTTTCATCATGTTTCATGGGGTTTACCATAATTTTGCAAGTCCATTGCCGTTATATCTCTGATATCTCTGTATAATGAATATGAGACAATTTTTCTGGATTTGGACTGTTTGCATCTTGCTGTCAAGCTGCAACATGGCGGAAAACAACAAGAAACCTTTCACCCTCGACGGAGCCTGGACGGTGTCGCTGGTGGAATATCCCGTTGGTAGGACGGACACGTTTCCAACCAACGGGCAGACCATACTCCGCTTCTATGAGGGCGACAGTGTCATGACACAGTTCCGGCTGACACGGACGGAAAACGCCATAGTCATTCAACGTGAAGGAAGTTGTGGTGTCACGCTGATAGACAAGGGTGGTGGCGAAAGGCTCTATCTGGAAGAAGAAGACCCATGTCCGTTGACGGTAAAAGACAACACCACCATCGTCATCCAACAGAATGGCATTCTTCACACTTGGCATCGGGCCGATGACATCACACACGAATGGGGTGACGAGATACACGACCTTGCCAACAATGACTTGGGCAAAGCACACATGGATGGACCGCACCATTATGTACTGTCGTCAAGAGAAAAAGAACAGGCGAGTTTCATCCATTGGCTATACTTTGCCATAGCCCTCCTGATATTGGTTTTCCTACAAATCACATTGTCCAACCGAAAAGCCAGGCGGCATCTCCAACTGCAACTCCGTCAGATTCAGGAGGAGCATGAGAATCGTCCACAACCCGTGAGGAAAGCCATCAAGACCATGGAAAGTGAATTTTTTGCCTCTGAGGATTACCTGGCTCTGCAACGCCGCATTTCCAATGGCCAGCGCCTGAAAGATGAGGAATGGGATGCTGTAGAGAAACAAGTCAAGAGTGTGTATCCCGGCTTCAGCAGCCAGTTGCGCAACCTTTGTATGATGTCTGACTTGGAATACCAGGTATGCATGCTCGTCAAACTCAGGATGGCACCAACAAGCATCGCATCTGTACTTTCCCGTGACGTGAGCACAATCAGCACCGTGCGCAGCCGACTTTACAAAAAGGTGTTCGGGAAAAAAGGCGGCGCCAAGGAGTGGGACGATTTCATACATTCCATCGGGGCATGAGAGACATGCAAACTATATGCAAACAGGATGCCGTTGGTTTGCAGTCATTTTGCAGAATAAATGCAAAGGAAATGCAAACCCCAAAACTTGTTCCGATGTTGGAATGTCCATACCTTTGCCCACGAAATCATAACCCAGAAATTACTAACCTGATAAAACGAAAAGATTATGACAAAGAAAATGTTGATGGCAGTGGTTGTCATGATGATGTCGGCAACCACCTTGATGGCTCAGAATGCGAAAGTCGCTGACAAGGAACTGGTCGGCGTATGGCTCATGGAGTCCATGCAATGGGAAAGGAGAAAAGAAAACGGTCTGCGGCAAGGCCTCCGGCTATGCGCAGTTCAAGTACTATGGTGCTGACGGTGAATATGCCTGTGCGGAGATTGCCATGACCAAGGATGGAAAATGCGTGGTGATGCCTCACGAATATGGCAGGTATTCCTTCAAAAACGGTGTCTACAGCGAGATGGGCAGACCCTCCGAACCAGGCAGTATGGTGATGGTGGACAAGAACACCTTCAAGGGAAAATGGAACACCCGACATGACATCTGGAAGAAACAGACTGCCATGCCACAAAAACTGGTTCGCTACATTATCGATTGCTGTAAGACGAAGGACACACCTGCCGACATCCAGCAACTCATCAAGCAGAACATATTCAAGTAGAAAAACGTTCCATCTTGATGGTTCGTTTCATTCATAAAGGTTATAACAACGACCCGGGTGAGTCTGGAGGCAGCAGTGATGCTCCCTCCAGATATCACCCATAATATAGATTGCTGTCTTTACTTCGCCTCTCCATCACCATAGATAAAGCCGAAGGTGCAGCTGGGGTAGTCGAATATTTCCTCGTCGCGGAAGAAACGCTTCAGTTCTATCTCAGCGTTCGAGGTGGAGTCGCTGGCGTGGACGATGTTCTGCTGATTGCTCATTGAGTAGTCGCCTCGGATGGTGCCGGGAGCTGCCTCACGACCGTTGGTGGAACCCGTCATGGTGCGTACCACCTGCACGGCGTCCACGCCCTCAAGGGCAAGGGCTATCACTGGTGAGGCCTGCATGGAGGCAGCCAATGAGGGGAAGAAGGGACGGTCTACAAGGTGGGCATAGTGCTCACGCAGAATCTCATCAGAGAGCTGCATCATCTTCATGCCTGCCACACGCAGTCCACGGCGCTCAAAACGGTTCACAATCTCTCCAATCAACTGGCGCTGAACGCAACTGGGCTTCAGCAATACTAAAGTTTTTTCCATAATATCAATATTTGTCATACAATGTTTCTGCAAAGATAGTGAAAGCCGAATGCAATGCAAAATAAAAAATCACTTTTTTGTTTTGCATTTCTCTCACCTTGCACTACCTTTGCAATGAAGAAACAGGAGTTTGATACCAAGAACCATTGGAGAGAATATGAGAAATTTGGGCTATCACTTGTTGGCAGTCCTCACCATTGCCATCTGGGGGGTGACATTTGTCAACACCAAGGTATTGTTGCAGCACGGGTTGCAACCAATGGAGATATTCCTCCTCCGGTTCATCGTTGCCTATCTGTGTATCTGGACCATCTCCCCCAAGACCATCAGGTCGCAGTCATGGACCGACGAAGGATTGTTCTTTATCTTGGGACTGGTGGGAGGAACCATATATTTCGTTGCGGAGAACACCGCTATTGGCCTTACCTATGTCAACAATGTGGCGTTCATCGTATGCACCGCCCCACTCATCACCATGCTCCTTGCCATTCTGTTTGTGAAGAGCGTGAAAGCGACTGTCCCGTTGGTTTTGGGTTCGGTGACGGCCTTGGTAGGGGTAGGAATGGTGGTATACAACGGGCATTTCGTGCTCCAAATGAGTCCCCTTGGCGATATGCTCGCCCTTGTGGCTGCTTTCAGTTGGGCTATCTACAGTTTGGTCATCAAGAGGGTGTCCACCCGCTATGAGGCAACTTTCATCACCCGCAAAGTGTTTTTCTATGGTATTCTGACCGTTGTTCCTTTGTTTTTCCTGAAGCCATGGAGTTTCCCTTTGGAACAACTCCGTCAGCCCATTATTTGGATGAATCTTTTGTTTCTTTCCGTTGTCGCCTCTTTTCTGTGTTTCCTATGGTGGAGTGTTTCTGTAAAGAAAATCGGTGCCATATCCACCAGCAATTATGTCTATCTGAATCCTATCACAACAATCATAGCCAGTGCTTTGTTTCTTCAGGAGCCCATGACGCTGATGGCATATACCGGAAGCGCCCTCATCCTTTTAGGAGTGTTTGTTGCCAATCGCAAAGTAAGGGAGGATATATGACAATTCTAAGCAGACTTTTTGTTCGCTTAATCGGAATTTTGCACTAATTTGTTACACGAATATGGGATGCGGTTCGGAAAAGCAAAATCAAAAAAATTGTTTTTTATTTTGCTTTTCTCTCACCTTTCACTATATTTGCTCCGCGAATATAGGCTGCATCTCGGCAATGAAAGTAAAAAACTTCGTTTCTTCCTTTGCATTGCGCTCAATTTGCACTATATTTGCACGTCAAACAGGCAATCATGAGAAAAATGACTGAAAGCCGAGGCATGAGACGACCGTGGGTCGCACTGTTGATGATGCTCATTTTGATGATGGGCACCATCTCATTGTCTGCCGCCCCTATTGAAAAGGCAGAAGACGGATACCCCATTTGGAACGCCGACAATATCCCGATGGTTTTCCTGACCGACTCCACACAGTTTGTCTGCGACCCCGACAATATCCTCACGCAGGAGTACCGCGACAGTGCCAACTACTATCTCCGCAAACTCAACAGCGAACTCGACGTGCAGTCTGTGTTCGTCATCGTCAACCATGTGAGTAACGGCGACGCTTTCCGAGTGGCGCAGGACATAGGCAACAAATACGGCGTGGGCTACAAGGACACCCGCACCGGACTGGTCATCGTCATCGCCGTGGAAGACAGGCAATACTTCATCGCGCCGGGAATGGGACTGGAGGAGTTTCTGCCCGACATCACGTGCAACCGCATCGCCACCAACTTCATCAAACCCAATATGAGGGCAGGCAACCCCGACCTCGCCGTATTTCAGACGAGTAAGGCTGTATATACTCAGTTGAAGACTGGCGAACTGCCACCAGCCACATCGATGGTCATCGACGATGACGAGGGCGGCGGTGACCTCCTTACCCTCATCATTCTCATCATCATCATCATCTGGCTGTGGCGCCACAACGGCACCAACATCTTCATCGGTGGTGGTGGAGGAGGTGGTTATTCCGACGGCAGCTTCGGAGGTGGCGGCTGGAGCAGCGGCGGTGGCGGCTTCGGAGGAGGTCATTTCGGAGGCGGCAGCTTTGGTGGCGGAGGTGCCGGCGGCAGCTGGTAAAAGACATATCCTTCTGGTAAGAAAAAACATAATTATCAACCCATAAAAACCATCAGAAAATGAAAAAAACAACCATCTTAATCATTGTTTTGGCCGTCATCGCACTCTGGGCGATTAAAGCCTACAACGGCATGGTGGCCATCCAGGAGCAAGCCACCAACGCATTGGCCAACGTGCAGTCTGCATACCAGCGCAGGGCTGACCTCATCCCCAACCTCGTGGAGACCGTGAAGGGCTACGCCACACACGAGGAGAAAACCCTCACAGAAGTGGTTGAGGCTCGCTCAAAGGTTTCACAAATAACCATCGACCCAACCAACTGCACACCCGAGCAACTCGCTGAATATCAGAAGGCACAGGGAGAACTGGGTCAGGCTCTCGGCCGATTGATTGCCATCTCGGAGAGTTACCCCGACCTGAAGGCCAATGAGACCTTCATGGACCTGCAGAAACAGTTGGAGGGCACCGAAAACCGCATCAATGAGGCACGTAACAAGTTCAACTCTGCTGTGACTGAATACAATAGGCAGATACGTTCATTCCCGAACAACCTCTTGGCTGGTATCTTTGGATTCCAGACCATGGAAAAATTCGCTGCTGATGAGGGAGCACAAAATGCTCCTAAAGTACAATTCTGATGAGAAGTATCCTACTTATCGCTACTATGCTGATCGCCTGCTCTCACCCACGGGGGGAGCAGGCGACAGTGCTTGCTGCCGACACCACTCTTGACAAAGCGGCGGAGAGAGACACCACGGAGAAGACCCAAACAACGGCTGTGGAGAAAGACACGGTGACACTCAGCGCCACAGCACTTTCGATGGAGCGCCAGGGTATGGTCAATGTGCAGCAACTCGACCCCACCATCGAGGTAAGCCTGATGTACTCCCGTCCCGACAACTTCACCGGCCGCATACTCTACGATGACCTTCGAGAGGGATACCTGCATCCGAAAGCTGCCCAGGCGCTCGTCAAGGCACAGAAACGACTCAAAGAACTGCGTCCCGAACTGAGCCTCATCATCTTCGACGCCACCCGCCCCATGAGCATCCAGCAGAAGATGTGGGACGTGGTGAAGAACACACCCAAATACTTCTATGTCAGCAATCCGGCACGTGGCGGCGGCATGCACAACTACGGCATGGCGGTCGACATCTCCATCTGCCGCATAGGCGGCGACACCATCCCCATGGGCGCAAAGGTGGACTTCATGGGCGACCTCTCGCATATCGACCACGAAGCACAATTAGTAGCAAAGCACCGGATGACCGCAGAGGCCAAGGCCAACCGCGAACTGCTGCGCGAGGTGATGGCTGCTGGCGGATTCCGTCCGCTGCGCACCGAATGGTGGCACTTCAACCTCTGCACACGACAGGAGGCGAAAAAACTTTATAAAGTCATCAAGTGAGTTGATGACTTTGGATGAAGGTTGAAAGATGAAGGATGAAGGTTTATCTGTCTCGAATGGATTAGAAGTCTTCATACGGGAACACCGTTTGGATGATGTGCGGCAACTGGCGCTGCAAGCCAGTAAATATGCTGACATCGACGTGCCCTTTGCCATCCAACAGATTGACGGATGGCAAAGGGCACGCATCAAACTTCCTTCATGGGCTGCACACGATGACATCCTCTATCCCCCACACCTCGCCCTCGAACAATGTTCCTCTGAGGTCACCGCACGCTATAAAAAAGAAATCTGCCTGCGCCTGCTGCAAGACTTAGACACC
>JAGCXX010000054.1 GCA_017961115.1 Prevotella sp.
ACATTAAGATATCATTATGCGCAAGATGTGTCAATCCGTCTGTCAGAGATTTCAAAATCGCTCTTGCCGACACAAGCGATGCAATAAAAAAGGATTCAACAGAACTGTCGAAGTCAAAGGCATGGCAATTTGTGCTCAACATGATGCTCACCAAACTGATGGGAATGGGAAACATACCCAACAGCGACATGCCTGTCATCATCAACTCCTGCTCAGAACTCAGGGATTACGACATCATCGTCAATGAACAACATTTGGCGCGGTTGTGCTATAAAATTGGCGCCATCGCCGAGGCCATATCCATTTGGGAGAAAATGGACCGCAATGCTCGCCCGAAAGAGTATTATGAGGCCAAGCTGAAAACCTTGAAATATCCAAATACCATAGAATATTATGAGGGGACTCAAGACGAGAAGTGGAAGGAGTTGTTGATGGCAGAATATAGGAAACAACCCAAACTCAAACTGTCAGAAGGACAGAAGAGAGTCATTTGTACTGTTATTCGCAGTTCATCCAACTACAAGACAGAATATATATATTTCCTACCATTTATGTTGCGCTCTGCATACAACATTGAAACAAGCAAGAATGTGATAGAGGAGGCTGAGCAATATGGTGTCTCACTCAACATAGCAGTAATTGAGGCATTGATTGAGGTACGTTATTCTGATTTGCGGCAATGGAAGAAGCCCTTAACAAAATTTGTTGACCGAGAAGCAATTCTTTTTCTCGATGCCGTTGAGGCCATCAAAAAAATGAGAAGTGAAGATTTTATGGACTTTCTCAACCGTTCTGTAAAAGAATTGAAAGTGAAAGATTTCTGTAGCACTCATTACAGTAAGTTCTCAAGAAAGAGCATATCAAAACTCGTCTTTTTAGAACTTGGAAAGCTATTCGAGTCAAGAGGAATCTTCGTGGATGCGATGAGATTCTATGAGTGGGCCAAAAATCAATCTGATGACCAATCATTCAAGAAGGATATGGATCTTCGTTTGTTAGCTTGCAAGGAAAGGAAAGCAGATAAGGATGATGACGACAAACTTAGAATAGAAGCCATTGAAGACAGGAGAAAGCTACTAATAGCTTTAAATGAGAACATCTCCTTGTTGCCATCGATGAATATGACAGACTGGGAAGATCTTTTTAAACACTCTATTAAAATCAGCAGCGAGATAAGAAAAGACGATCCGAAGCCATCTCCAACGACAAGGTCCAAGACAAAGAAAAAAGAAGCTGTCAAAACTGAACCGGCGAAGAAAGCCAGCAGAAGTAAGAAAAAGACAGAACCTGTTATGGTTAATCCTTTGAATGCTAAGAAAGCTGTCCAGCTGGAAATGGCCAGGAATCTCAAGAAAATGGGTGTGCCTATAGAAACAATCCAACAATCAGCACCAGAATTGACATTGGAAGAAATTAACAATCTGTAAAAATCAAAAGAAAGCGCTATACTGTGCTTATTTATCGCCATTCTCAGATTGATTCTATGTTTCTATAAGTAATACAAAACTTCTTGTAAATAGTTACTTAGGTCTACACAAAAGTATGAAATCCTTATTTGCCATTGCTCTTACTAACATAGATGAATAAAAAAAGATTTACAATAAATGAGAAATAATAAAAGATATAGCAGCAAGCAGGTATTCCGATTCGGAAGTCTGATGGCGGCAGGAATCATCATCCCTCATACGGCGGAGGCTGGAAATCCCAAGACGAAGGCGACGCCAGAAAGGCCGAACATCATCTTCATCCTGGCTGATGACATGGGCTACGGCGACTTGTCGTGCTACGGCAGTGAGTATGTGAAGACACCCAACATCGATAGGTTGGCAGCGACTGGCACCCGCTTCACGCAGTGCTATGCAGGAAGTGGTATCAGTTCTCCCTCTCGCTGTTCGCTGATGACGGGCAAGAACACGGGCAACACACGCATCCGCGACAACCAATGCCCGGTGGGTGGCATCCAGGGGATAAAAATCAATGCCAATGGAGACACCACCTATATCCGCCGTGCCAACCTCTTGCCTGAGGACACCACCCTTGCCACCGTGGTGGGAGCCGCAGGCTATCGCACCTGCCTGGTGAACAAATGGCATCTCGATGGTTATGACCCCGGCGCTTCGCCCAACCACCGCGGATTTGACGAGTTCTATGGCTGGACCATCTCGACCGTACACTCCAACTCACCCTACTACTATCCTTACTACCGCTTCGACAACGACAAGCTCATCCACATCAAGGCGAATGCGCACGACCGGCATGTGAAGCACAACACCGACCTGTCGACCGATGACGCCATCAAGTTCATCAAGCGCAACAAAAACAATCCGTTCTTCCTCTACCTTGCCTTCGACGCTCCACACGAACCATACATCATCGACAACACCGTATGGTATGACGATGAGGAATGGGATATGAACACGAAGCGCTACGCAGCACTCATCACCCACATGGATGCCGCCATCGGACGACTGCTGAAAGAACTCGACCGTCTTCACCTGCGCGACAACACGTTGGTCATCTTCGCCTCAGACAATGGTGCCGCCGTGCAGGCGCCCCTGAAACTGTTCAACTGCAATGCGGGGTTCAGGGGCCGCAAGGGACAGTTGTATGAGGGAGGTATCCGGGTGCCGCTCATCGTCAACCAACCGGGGCGTGTGCCAGTGCAAACACTTGACAACATCATCTATTTCCCCGACATCATGCCCACCTTCGCAGCGCTGACAGGTGCTACAGCCCATCTGCCACAGGGCATCAACGGCATCAACATCCTGCCTTTGTTCTACGGACAGCAGGTGGACACCGACAACCGTATGCTCTACTGGGAATTCACGGGCAAGCAGCGGGCAGCAAGACGGGGCGACTGGAAATGTGTGACGGTGAAGCGTGACGCACCATTGGAGTTGTACAATCTGCGAGAAGATGTGACGGAGAGCCACAACCTGGCTGACCAATATCCTGAGATGGTGGAGGAGTTTGACCGTGAGATGAAGGCAGGAAGGACACCATCAGAATACTGGCCGGACTGAAAAATAGCATTAGGACGCACAATTTATTTTGCAGATAATTGGCCAGACATATCGCGCATAAAAGGCTCCGTATGGGCGAAAAACTGTCGGTAGCCCTCACAAAGGTAATTGAGGCGAGGAGCATCAGGGACTGTAAAGATGAGGCGGTTTTTGGGGCACTCTCCGTGGCAGATGAACTCATACGGGCATTCACTGCATGGTTTTGGAAGAGAGGTCTTTAGGCGTCGGAAGACATTCTGCTGCGCGCTATAGACAAGTTCGGCCAAAGGCTGCTCTAGGATATTGCCGAGGCGATATTCTGGAAAGACAAAATGGTCGCACGAATAGACATCGCCATTGAACTCCATCACCAAGGCATGACCACACCTCGATGCCATGGAGCACACACCGGGTTCGATGCCCATATAGTTGGCGAGAACCGACTCAAACAACTGGACATAATACTCACCCACATCATGCTTCCGCCATTCATCAAAGACAGCACAAAGGAAATTACCCCACTGTCGCGGCGTGACCGACTCAGAAGTCATGACTGGCGGTTCGGCTCCAGAAGGTCGGTTGACGGTCTCCACGATGGGTGTGAACTGTATGTATCGGCAACCAATGTCCCTAAAGAAATGATAGAACTCCCGTGGATGGTCAGCATTGAGTCTGTTGACCACCGCCATGGCATTCCACATCACCCCGTGGCGGTCGAGCATCTCGATGGCCCGCATCACCTGATGGTGCGTCCCCCCACCCCGCCTGTCTTTTCGGTAGGCATCATGAAGCGGTTGCGGTCCATCAATAGAAAGCCCCACCAACCATCCATTGTCATGAAAGAAGCGGCACCATTCCTCGGTAAGCAGTGTCCCATTGGTCTGTATGCAGTTGTCGACGACATGCCGTCCCGCAAACCGCCGTTGTAATGCTATGGCATTCTGATAGAACGAGAGGGGGCGCAGCAGCGTCTCTCCGCCGTGCCAGGTGAAAAGCACCTCGCGCTGCGGCTGCATAGCGATATACTGCCGTGTGAACTCCTCCAAAAGGCTGTCGCTCATGACATGGTGCTGTGTGTCGCTGTAAAGACGAGACTTGTCCAAGTAATAACAATAGCGGCACGAGAGGTTGCACCGCGCCCCAGCAGGTTTGAGCATCACATAGACAGGATGCACGAAAGGCGATATGGCATTGGGAATGGTTTCCATCTTTGGCAATTTGTCTCGTCGATGCAAAAATACATAAAAATGTCGGATTCGCCGGAGCAAAGTAAGTTTTTTTATCGTATCTTTGTCCGCTCAAACTACTTAAACATGAAGAAAATTGCCATTATTCTTGTTGTGTCGCTCTGCAGTCTGATGTCATCCTTTGCTCAGGACGGCATCAAAATGGAAGCCGAGAACGCGAACTATTCCAACTGCAGACTCATCAACGACAAAAAATACTCCGGTGGAAAGGCACTTGAGATGACGGATGAAAACGCCAGAATCAACTTCACATACCATGCCTCAGAGCGAGGGAAATATACCATCCATATTGGTTATGACGCGCTTTACGGCTCCAAGGTGGTCAATGTGGCCGTCAATGGCAGCCATTTTTCTTTCCAGACGGGCGATAATGTTATAGAAGAAGCCGAAGTAGGAACTTTCATCATGAACCAAGGTTCAAACTCCATCGTGATTACACCAAGTTGGACGTGGTTCCGCATCGATTACATCCGTGTGGATAAAGGGGGCAGCACTGTGGAGTTCGACATTTCAGAAAACCCTGTTGACACCCAAGCCTCCGATGCAGCGAGGACACTGTATACGTTTCTTTACGAGAACTTCGGGAAAAAGACCATCTCCGGCATCATGACGGGCGATATGTCTACAGCCAATGGAAATGTCACTCAGCATGCTGATGTGCAGGCAGTCTATAAGGTATCGGGCAAATATCCCGCCCTCGTCGGTTTTGACTTTATGAATGCCACCGGACAGAATGGGAGCAGTTCTTGGAACAGGAGTTATACAACAGCCTCCGTTAAGTTGGCTGAAGACACCTACAGCCGCGGTGGCATTCCTGCTTTCACATGGCACTGGCGCGACCCCAGCCGCCGCACGGATGCTTTTTACACAGCCGACTGCAGCATGAAGATAACGGATGCCATGAATGCCGACGGCACATGGAACACCTCATCGACACTGTATGCCAACATCATCAAGGACATCGACGCTGTGGCCGACTATTTCCTCGCCATGCAGGATAAGGGCATGGCCTGCCTCTTCCGCCCTCTCCATGAGGCCAGTGGAGGGTGGTTCTGGTGGGGACGCGAGGGAGCCGTACCATTCGTCAAACTCTACCGGTTGGTTTTCGAGGAGATGGTGAACGTGAAGGGAGTCCACAACGTCATTTGGATATGGAACGCCGGTGAGAAAGACAAAGACTGGAATCCCGGTGACACCTATTATGATGTTGTCTCTGCCGACATCTACAACAACGACTTCGACTATTCCAGCAATTATATTTCGTTTGACAAACTCAAGTCGCTCACAAAAGGCAAGAAAATCATCGCCTTGTCGGAAAACGGCCCCATCCCCGACATCGACAAGGAGTTTGAGGAGGAAGCCGTCTGGTCGTGGTGGATGCCATGGTATCAGACATGGAACGGGAAGTTTGTTGACAAGACCAGTGCAGCGGAATGGAAGAAATGCATGAACGACAGTCGTGTCATCACCCTTAACGACCTTGATGGTTGGGATACCTATTCAACCATCAAGACACCCAAGGCCTCGAAGGTCACAAAACAGGATTTATATGACCTCCAGGGCCGCCGCCTCATATGCGTGTCGTCAAAAGGCTTTTATATCATCAACGGGAAGAAATACATCAAGTAGTTGACGGAAAAGCCATATGATTCGTTTGTCGACATCCATCCTTGCAGGACATCACCTCCAGTAGATTCAGAAAGAACGCCTATCTGATGGATGGGATAATGATGTGAGGGATGGCAGAAGTTGGTATTGTCCATTGTTGAGTGCCTTCACATTGCGGAACTTCACATGGCTATGATTTTGCATGAAAAGTGCAGGACGCTCATCGGCATTAATCGTCTGCAGGTTGACGTTTCTCAACCTGATGTTCTCCGCATGACTGACGGACAGTCCCCACGCTGGTTGGATGCCATGGGCTGATGGTTCGGGATATCCGCTGGCCTCATGGCGGCTGATGGTAGCCATGCCGTTGCCACCGAAGAAGAAAGGATTGCTGTTGCGCTGCTGCGCCACATCTTCCAAGGTCAGTCCACCAAGAAACCGTATATTGATGTCGCTCAAGGTCACATTGCTCACAGGATGCCCCTCTATGCCAGCGATAAGAATGGCATATCGGCTGTCGACACTATCGGCATCAATATCGCTGATGCGGATACCGCTGACAGCGGAAGGATGGAATCCCTCGGGAGCCCTCATCCTATCGCCCAGACGGATATAGATGGGTGAATTGCAAATGTCTCTCATCGTGATGTGACTGACGCTGACATCCTGCATCTCCGCACCATCAACGGTCTCCAATGCCAAACCCCTGCAATGGGTGAAGGTGCAATTCTGAATTCTGATATGACGGAAACCACCGTTGCTCTCCGTACCGAGTTTGATGCGCCCTGTTGGTCCATCACCGTCCGGTGCTTTCACTGTCGTAGTGGTCGGCGAACCTTTCAGCACTGACCCAACGTCGTATCCGCTCACTTTGCAGTCTTCTATCCTCACGTGTTCGGTAGGTTTTGGCCATCCCAGCGCATAAGAGCATTTCAGTACGATGGCATCGTCATTGACCGTGTTGACCCAACAGCCACGCACAACGACATGCTGGCAGCAATCGATATCGATGCCGTCACGATTGGTGTCGATGACCGTGTTCTCTATCAACAAGTGGTCTACTCCCGTGAGCAGCATGGCGAAGTGGCCGCAACTCAGGAAACGGAGTCCGCGGATGGTGACATTCTTGCAGTCGCGCAATGCCAAAGCCTTGTTGGCCGTGGTTTGTCCCGAGTCACTCTTGCGCTGTCCGCCACGGGTGAGCACATCGCTGCCATCGATGAGTCCGTCACCCTCCAACACCACGTCATGCAGATTCTCACCCCAGAGCAATGAGTTGTGCCAATGACTGTGGCCAAAATCCTGATAGTGAGAATTGTTCTCTTCTGCTTCATCATATCCCTCAGTGGCAGTGGGTTGGGCCGCCTTTAGCGTGGCTCCATGTTCCAACCGCAATGTCACGCCCGACTGAAGATGGAGGGAGTAGCAAAGATAGGTACCTTCACCGACGACCACGACAGCATGCCCTCCATCCTGCGCTGCCTTCAGCAATGCCGCATTGATAGCAGGCGAGTCGATATGTTGTCCGTCACCAACGGCACCAAAGTCTCTCACATTGTACTCTTTGGCTGTGAGTCCGATTGTACAAGACAAGAGCCAGGTAAGAACTGTCAACAAGCACACTCTTTTCATTGGCATGAGGATATGTCAGTACCTGATTTTGCCATCATAATTGAAGATGGGTTGGTCGGTGGGCACTTCCTGGTCATAGAACTGCACGGCACTATCGTTGAGTTTGGGATGCTGAAGCTGAAGCAGACGGATGATTTCTGCGCCAGCCCATATGGCAGGCCCATAGCCATGGGCCGCCATCACGTGAACAGGCCGGAAGGCATAGAAGGCGGCATCGAAACCCATTCCCGTTCCCACACATACACCCTCCACCTGACCGCGGCCATTAATACATGATGCCACGGCATGCCATGCCTGCAGCGCCACAGGACCAAATGCTTTGGCACTGATCCAGCCTTGGTTGACAGCATGCGCCAGACAATAGGCATAAATGGCGGTGGCAGATGTCTCAAGGTATGTGTCGCTGCGGTCGAGCAACTGATGCCAGAAACCATCCTGATGCTGCAAGGCGGCGAGTCCTTCGGCATGTGCCCTCAACAACTCGAGTACCTGTTGGCGGCCCGTATAGTTATCAGGCAGCACATCGAGCACCTCGCATAGTGTCAGGATAGCCCATCCGTTGGCACGCCCCCAATGGAATGAAGGATGAGGCGTCATGTCCTCCACCCAACCATGGCGGAAGAGTTTCTTCTCAGGCACCCACATGCGCTCAGCAAACTGCTTGATTTGCCTCACAGCCTCGTCATAGTATTTGGACTCACCTGTAAGCCGCCCCATGTATGCCACAGCAGGAATACCCATAAACATGTCGTCGAGCCACACCGTATTTTTCTGAGGGCGCAGACGTGCAAAGGTGCCATCGGAAAGCCGGTATTCCTTGTTCATGATATAATTGATGTAGTTGTCGATGAGCGGCCGCAGTTGCAACTTGGAGTCAGCCAGCATGGCCTTGACCATAGAACAGCACACTGCCCCAGCATCATCCAGCGCATGAGGGTCGACCACACGTCTAACGTTTCCGTCGATTGTCTTTCCCCCATCATGCAGCCGCTTGAAAACGGGTGCGATATCGGCAAGCAACCGATGACGCTGGTATACATAGTCACGATAGGCTATGTCGCCCGTCGCCTGATAGGCAGCCAGCACTGCAGAGTAGGTGACGCCCCACTCATAACTTGTCAACCGGAATCCGCCCTGTTTCAGCTGAGTCTGCTCATTGATTTCCTTCATCTTTGTCACCTCTTGCCCCGTGTTTTTGTCCACAAGCACGGCGGGTGTCTCGCTGGCAATATATTGCAGCACACGGTCCATGGTCTTTTTCACCTCTTCAGTGGTGGGTATGCCATAGCCTACCCGGTAGGCGGGCTTCATCAGGTGAAGCGGCGTATTGCTGTCGTTCACTGTCTGTGCCGTCATCTTGCCAAATGATATGCTGAGCACTAAAGCCAAGCAAATTGGCACCATCAATTCCTTTCTATTCATCTTTTTCATTTTTATCTCTTGGTTTTGGGGTATCGGTTGATGAGGTGTTGGGGCAGTCGGACGATGCAGATGTTCATCGAGCGCCCGTCATCACTGAGCATGGCCGACTGAATCTCGATTTCTGTGCCGTCGGGCTTGAATGTCGGATGCACATGGTCACGGGCAGTAGTCTTGTGACCAGCGGTGAGAAGGATACGCTCCCCGGTGTGCCGGTCGATAATCCACAGTTCGCGCTTGAAGTCATCGCCTGCCACCCAGTGACCATCCTGCGACCCTGCCACATGCCAGAAGTTGTCACCTTTCACCTGTCCTTCCATGGTCAGTTCACGGGTACGCAAGTTGACCACGGCAATACCCGTGGGGTATTCCTTGGTGCCCGAGGGTCCCCATTCGTCAGAGAAGGCGAACGACTCAAGGCCTTCTGCCTCGCCACCTTTTAGGTTGATTGGACGATGACCTATCAGTGCCATCACCATCTCATCCTCGCTGATGACAGCCTCGTGGGTCACCCAGTCGTGTTCCGTCTCACGATAGATGGGGCGCAGGTTGGAACCGTCGGCATTGACCATCCATGTGCGTTGCGGTGCCTTCCCACCTGTCTCCCAGCAGAAGATGACCTCGCCTGGATGCCAGGGGTTGCCCTGAATGTGCCCCACCTTGAAGTGTACACTCACCACAGGTTCTGCCTTCCCTGTCTTCAAGTCCATTTTACCGATTCCTCCCGGCCCGGCCCCCATGTGGCGTGGACCGAAGTCGTCTGCTATGGGTTCGGCGATGGGGAATTGCCGGGCATATTCCTTGTCGAGTCTGAAATAGACAAATTCCTCACTACCGTCGAGAGCCATGTCGCCCTCCGAGCACATCTCTGCGGGAATGATGCCGCAAATGCGCTCATAGTTTTTCTTACCTTTCACCTTTCCAGCCTCGGAATCGGCGAGGAGGCGTTCCAGGTTCACCTCCACCACCTCCATTCCCATGCGCTTGTCGTGTTTGTCCTTAATCACACGCATATGATAGAGGTTCATCGACTTGAGTGCAACGCAGAGCATGCCAGTAAAACCACCCTCTGTGATTTGCACCATGTCGCCAGTTTCCTCGTTGACGGCGAGTGCCTCACCATTGGCACGGTCGGACCGGAAGACGACCCACTTGCCGTCGGCCGTCCATTGATTGTGGGTCTGATAGATTTTGGAGTCGCCCGTCCCGCTCTTGCTGGTGAGAAAGACAAGTTCCACACCTGTCAGAGGGTCTTTGATGACTTTACGCTCTGACGGGAACCTTGTACCCATTTGTGCCATCAGGCAGATGGGCCATAAGAGTAAGACGAGAAAGCAATTCAGTTTTTTCATGTTTTTAAGTGATTTGTTTTGGTAAATTAGAGTTTTTTCTTGAAATATAAGTCGATTCGGTTAAAGCCCATTGTGACCAACCATCATTCGGTGTTGTCTATCAGATGAAAGTGGCGCAGTGCATTCAAGATTCCATCCTCATCCACCGAGGTGGTCGTAAAGTCAGCCTCTTGTTTCAGCGAATCAAGAGCATTGCCCATTGCCACGCCGATGCCAGCCGACCGCATCATTGAGGTGTCGTTGCCGCCATCACCGAAAGCCATTGTATGCTGAGGGTCGAGTCCTATGTATGCAGCCATTGCCAGGATTCCTTTTCCTTTGTCCGCCTCTTTCGCCGTGATGTCAGTGAAGGCTGGATGCCAGCGTCCCGACGTGCAACCGGGGATACGTCTCATCATTTCGTGTTCGTAGTCCTCTGTGAAGAAGGGTGTGAGTTGCATGATGCGCTGTCCGAGAACGACATCCAGAGGCTTTGCCTGATTAAGATTCTCCACCGCCAGTTCTTGCCGGAAGATTCTGTCCACCTCACCCTGAGGGTCCAGCACAGCCACATCTGTTTCCCCCACGACGATAATACCATAGTTCTTTTCCTGAGCGTCTTTCACCACCAATTGTGCATCCTCAGGGGCGATTTCCTTGCATCTTACGATGGTATCGCCGATGAAACACATCGCACCATTGATGATTACATAGCCGTCAATCAGATGCTCAATTGCCCCAAGGTTGGTGATAATCAGCGGGGGTCTGCCTGTGGCGATGAATATCTTGTGTCCATTGGCCTTAGCCTGGGTCAACGCCTTTATCGCAGAGGGAGGTATCAGGTGGGTCTTGAAACTCACCAACGTCCCGTCGATATCAAAAAACAAGGCATATTTTTCCATTTTCCCTCATTTTTACCAGTTCAACACCCATTTGCCGTCAGAATAGCGGCCTTCACTCATCAGTATGGTTTTTTGTCTTGCATCAGGGATGGTTCCTTGATATAGTCAGCACACCAGCGGAGAGAGCGGGAACGGAGAGCAAGACATCGTTACCATCAGTTTTTGGTGTTGCTTTCTTGAGTGCTACGGCATTTTTGTTCTCCATGCTGTTGGCCACTGTAAGCGAGCCCGGGGCGTAATATTCAAACTCTGCACCCGACACACCTGCCCAGTCTCCTTTGATACGCAGGGTGGCAGGCTCATCTGTGGGATTCACCACCTTCACAATCACGTCGGCACCATTCTCCGACAATGTGGTGCTCACGCTGACATCGCCAGTATCCCCACTGTATGTCAGACGGTACTTTGAGAAATGGTCGTACCATAGTTCGGTGACCTGACAGTTTGGAGCCTTGAACAAATCTTTGTAGTCAAAGTTGATGAAAGCATTGTTCCAGTCTGGAGCGTCGGTACGGCGTATGAACAGCGCCGCCGCTCCCATGGCCACCACATCATGTGATTCACACATATTGAGGAATCCTCCTGCAAACAGACCCGTGCGCCAATCAATGCTGTTCAGGTTCCACTCCGAGATGAACAGTTTGATGTTCGGATTAGGTCCTTCGCCAATCATCTTGGCATACCTGTCATATTGCTGCCCCAAACGTGTCGGTCCGGTAGCGTAACCGCCCTGTTGCTCATAGTGGTGCAGACTCAGATAGTCGAAATAATTGCCACTGCGCTTGATGAACTGCTCGTCCTCACGGAATCCGCCGCAAGCGATGATTTTGATGGATGGGTCAATCTTGCGCATCGCAGTACTGAAGTCACGAACGCATTTCTCATAGCGGTCTATACCCATCTCCCACATCTCATTGTCAATCTCCCAATATTTCACATTGTATGGTTCCGGATGACCGTTTGCTGCACGCTTCGCCCCCCATTCATCAGTAGCAGGAGCATTGCAGTAGCGCAACCAGTTGACCGCATTCTGTAGGATACTATCGTATTCGTCGGCAGGACGTTCAAACCTGACACTCACCACAATGACTGGTTCAGAATTGACCTCACGGCAAAACTTGATGAACTCATCTGTTCCGAAGCAGTTCTGGTCATAGTCCATCCACATCCAGTGTGCCCAGCGCTCACGGTTCTCCTGCGGTCCGATGCCCCACCTCCAGTCGTATTGCGCCACATAACCACCACCTGGCCAGCGCAGACAGGTGGGATGCAGTTCTTTGACGGCCTTCAGGATATCGGGACGGAATCCGCCCAGATCAAGACCGGTCTGAGTGGACATGGTCGCCATATCGACCTGAACCGTTCCGTTCTTCACCATGATGACAAAATCGCAGTCACAACTAACATTCGTTATGACCTTTGGTATCTGGCTGCTATCCACGGAGAGTCTGAGATCACCTTCGATGCTCTGGGGGTCCAACGTGAATTCATATTTCTTCCACTCCTTGCTCACCTTACCCAATGACTGGCGGGCGATAATATTGCCTTTCGTACTGCGCAGTCCGACTATCAGCTCACCCTTGCCTTTGGCATAAATCGAACCTACATATTTCTCACCACCGATGAGGTTCTGCGGTCCTTGGAAGATGCCTGCTTCAGTCTTTCCTGCCGTGATTTCCTGCGAATAGCGCATATTCACGGCATCGTCCTTAATCAGACGGTACTTGCCGCCTTCACCGAAGGGTGTCCACTGTTGTGCCACAGCTGGAATCTTGACGTCTCCGGGAGTGCCCTCAAACAACACCTTTCCATCGGTTGCTGTCAATTTGATATTCCGATATGTAGCCTCGGTATAATTGACCCAGAAAGTCAGGAAGTTGCGGTCCGCCTTCTCCAAGCCGTCGTAGGATACCACTTCCTTGCCGTCCCAATACACAGTAGCCTTGCTGCCCCGGCTCTCCACGCGCAATTTGTGCCACTTTTGCTCCTCATTCACCTGCTCTTTTGTGGCTGGTGCTGATGCCAGTGGTGCAAGAACGTTCATACGTCGTCCGGGACGTCCACCAAAACCAGCAGACTCACGTACCTCCATGGTGCAGATTGAGAAATCGGCTGTGGAGCCTTGTTGCTGAAGCGCAGCGCGTGCTGCAGCCTCATTCGCAGCGTCTATCTGCGATTGTGTCTGTGCTGGGGTGAAAGTGCGGCTCTCATAATATGGGTCATGTATGCGGACGAAATAAGGAGACCCGTCGGTCTTGTTTCGGAAAGCAAAGCGGATGTCCATCAGTCCGCCGCTCCAAGCGCGCCGTGCCAACTTGTATGAACGCCAGTTGACATCCATTGTCAGGTCAAAGTCGCAAGTCTCTATGCTGTCTATCTTCAGCGGTTGCTCGTATCGAGTAGGTGAATGCAACACCAAGTCATCGTCCATGAACCATCCGTCGAAATAACCGTCACGAGGATGGATGCCAGGGAACTGCTCTGGTTCGAATGAACGTTCCTGTATGAGTTCCTGCCACACGCCGTTGTTGGCACTGAAGTAGATGTGCTCGAAAAGTTGTCCGTAGAGCATCTCATCGATGATTCCTGAGGGCTTCTTGCTCTCGACAGTAATCACATACTCTTTTTGGGCACTGGCAATAGTTCCAACTACCAAGAATGCCAACAATAGGAACTTTTTCATTCTCATTTCACAGAATTTAATTTATTGAACTCCTTTACCAAAGTGTAATTTTGCAAAAAAGCAGAGAATTGTCGGTGTCACCTTCTGGTTGAGGTTGATGTCTCACATTTGCAAAAATAATCATTTTTCAGTTTTCAACCAAGATTATTCTAAGATAATTCACTTCTCCACATTCTACAATTACATTATGGTGGCCAACAATTCCCTGCCTTTTAATTAATACTATCAGTCGATGATAAAATAGGGATTGTTGGCATCACCATACTCTGGTTTGAACACAAACCCCTCGTACTCGAAACTTTGAAGAGCCATTGGGGAGTGGAGACGGTTTTTGATGATGAAACGAGTCATGGCACCTCGGCAGCTTTTAGCATAAACCGTCACCGACTTGAGTTTGCCATTCTTCACCACCAAAAACTGAGGTTGGACAAGCGTTACCTCCTTGCAGACTTTTCTCCAATCAAACAGATGCTGCATCTCCTCCGTGGCCAGGTGGACCAGGATGCCATCGTCAGCCTTAACTGAATCTATCAACAAGTCTGTCAGCAGCGGTTTCCAGTGATTGAACATGGTCATACCGTCGAGTTCCACCTTTCCCTCCATACGATATGGATGAATCATGTCCAAAGGGCGTAATAGCCCGTATAGGAAAGACGTAATCCAAAGATGTTGTTGGGCGAAAAGGAAGTCGTTGTCATCAAATGTTTGTGCCTGAAGACACTTATACGCTTGTCCGAAATACGCCAATATCGCAGGGAAACTCTCATTTTCAGCGAAAAACCGCCCGTATCTTAATTTGTTGTCGATGGCCAACTGCCGGCTGCAATGAAACATGTCCATCAGTTCCTCCACAGACCTCTGACTCATCAGCAGGGCAAAATGCTCGGCTTCTTTCAGAAACTTTGGTTCAGAGACAAGCGGAGTCTTAACCTCAGCTGTATCGTGCATGATTTTTGCGCAAGCGAGTAATATCTGCATCGTTTATTGTATTTGGTTCATCAGCCATGCAAAGCCCTTGGCTGTTCTTTCATCAGAATGCTGGAAGTGATTTCCCTGATTCCATTCCAAGATGGTGTTGACACCCTGCTTGACCAACAGTTCGTTTTGTCTGCGGATGCACTCCCCCACCCTTGACATCACAGGATTCTTTGCTCTCTCCTCTTTATCGCCAAGACTGAGATACACTGAGGGAGCCATTGGCTGGTGACTCTCAGCATAACTCAACCAGTCAGGATACCAAACGGATGGAGAAACTGCTGCTGCACCATGGAACATCATCGATTGATAACATACCCAAAGGGCAAACAAACCCGCCAAAGAATATCCTCCTATCAAGCATTTCATTGTGTCGGCATTGTAAATCTGACTATTTTGCAATTCTCCCATCAGTACGTTATTTAGATACGACAGGGTGTTCTCCGCTCCATCGCCCAAAGGAATCTTTCCAAAGACAGCAGGGGCAGCCCAAGGTGTCAGTTCACTCTGCCATTCCTTTACCTCGAAGGCAACCATGACAAAGTGCTTGACGGTCTGCGACTCAATGACAGCCACCTCATCATCCAAGAGTTCCAAGTCATGGCTGTCGACTGGCTGAACCAGAAGCATCTCTGGTTGGTCTGCCTTATACATTACACAATCCCGTTTTCCTATTTGTATTGTTTCTCTTTTCATCTTGTCAACAGTAGGCATGCAAAGATACGAAAAAATAAGAAAAATCCTTATCAATTCGTTGTAAGGATAAAAATTATAATTATTTTTGTAGGGAGAATCAAAGTCAATTATTTTGTGATGGTAAGAATAAGAAGATACAACTGTGATGACGCTTTAGAGGCAATGGAGATTTGGAACTCCGTTGTCAGGGAGGGCATCGCCTTTCCTCAGGTGGAAGAACTGACAGATAGTGAGGCTGACGAGTTTTTCTGCAGCCAGACATATACAGGCGTTGCCGTTGATGAGGAGACCGACAATATCTTAGGCCTATACATCCTCCATCCCAACAATGTGGGGCGTTGCGGCCATATCTGCAATACGAGTTATGCAGTGAGAGAAGGAAAACGCGGACTGCATATAGGTGAGCAACTGGTGAAAGACTCTTTGAAGGTCGGAGCTGAGATGGGGTTCCGCATCCTTCAGTTCAATGCCGTTGTAGCAACCAACATTCATGCCCTGCACCTATACAAACGCCTCGGCTTCCATCAACTTGGCGTAATCCCCCGTGGCTTTCTTATGAAAGACGGTCACTATGAGGACATCGTCCTACATTATATAGAACTGAAATGAAAGAAGCCCAACATCCACGAATTGGAAGTTGAGCGGATGCGAAACTTGAGTTAAGTTATAAAAGAAACACGTATTGATTATGAACCGAATTTCCCAAATGAAAATGTACTATTTACTTATACTCCTTATTTGTGGGGTTTGTTTCTCCTGCAATGAACATCAGCAGGACAAGCAGGAAGCTGTTTCAACCAAAGAGAATAAGAATATGACCAACGAACAATTACGAGAAAAACTGGTAATGGCTCTGGACGACATGAAGGCCAAGGCCATAGAGATGGGTATTGAAGGTGTGGCAACAGCCTCAATCCTCAACAATGGTGAGACCGACGATTGGATAGGAGAAATGAAGGTCGTGGGAACTCCGTACAAACAGAAAGAAGGACACAACCTGGTCGCCATCGCATGGTCAAAATGTGGAGAGGTGATTGCGACTGAGGCCGACAGTGGAAATCCCGACCATGAAAAAATGATGGGTGAACTTGGTTTTGTAGGCGGTGCCTACGGTGAGTATGAAGGCTGCAAAATGGCGTTTGCTTTCAGCGGAGCTGTTTCTGAAGAAGATTTGGTAGTAGCCAGATACGGAATAGAGAGAATGAAAGGCTACATAGCCAACAGGCCCGACAAGAAGGAAGTTGACACAACCACTGTCTATCAACCTTTGGCTACTCCGCTGAAGAAAGACCAGTTCATACAAGTGAATATCATTGTGGACGATATTCACAAAGCTGCAAAAGCATGGGCTGCCCTGCTCGGTGTTCCCGAACCAGAGATTTGGACAAACCACCTGAAAAGCAACGGGGAATATCCGTACACCTACCGGGGGAAGGATATTCCATGCGACTTGCAGATGTGCGTGATAGACATGGGTAGTTGGGTGTTGGAGCTGCATCAGGTCGATGAGACGCCCAGCACGTTCCGTGAATTCATCAACAAGCATGGCCAAGGTGTCCACCACTTGGGCTTTGAGGTGGGTGATGACCGCGATGAGGTAATCAAGGAACTGAAAGCCATGGGCTTTGACACAGAGCGCACCATCGGCATTTATCCTGGCAGCAGCTGGACCATCGTGGATACTGAAGATGTACTGGGAGTCAACCTAAACATCAAGCCCAAACGGTAATCATCATCTCACTATAAACAACAAGACTTTCGCAAGTTGAAAAGCGATTAATAAACAAAGATTGGAACAAGAGCAACTTTACTGTTGATGACACTTTCATCATCAGTCGCTAATTATGCTTTGTTTCTTTGGAGGTTTCATGAAAATGTTGTTAATTTGCCCACTGAAATGTGAGGAGGACGGGCGTTAAGTAAGAAACGATTAAACGTAAATAGATTAAAGACAACAATATGATGAAAAAATTGTTTATTCTTATGCTGATGGTCGCAACGTTTGCCTGTTCATCAGCGCAGAAAAAGAAAGTGTCGGTCCTCGGTGATTCCTACTCCACTTTTGTTGGAATCATTCCTTCCAATTATTCATCTTTCTACCCCAATGACAGAAATGATGTCACTGAGATAGACCAAACGTGGTGGAGCCTCTATATCAAAGCCAAAGACTATGTGTTGGAGAAAAACGACTCATGGGGTGGCACAACTATTTGTGGCACGGGATACGGCCGGATGGATACTTCGCGCAGCAACTTTATATCACGAGTGGACAGCCTTGGCAATCCAGACATCATCTTTGTTTTCGGTGGCACCAATGATGCATGGGCCAACTCACCCATTGGCGAGTATCAGTACTCGGATTGGACCAAAGACGATTGCAAGCAATTTCGTCCTGCACTCGCCTGTCTGATCGACATGCTCCAGAAACGCTATTCCAAGGCTGAAATCTGCTTCATCCTGAACTCAGAGTTGAAAGAGCCAGTCAACGAATCTATGCGCGAAATCTGCAAGCACTACAATGTGAAGCTCGTGGAACTTCACGATATAGAGAAACAGAACGGTCATCCATCAATAAACGGAATGAAGAGCATCTGCGACCAGTTATTGGAGGCAGGTCTTTAAAGCAAACATAATCAACAAATCAGTTTTATGGACATCAAGTGGGTAGACGGTTTTACCATCAAAGTGAGTGTTGATGATAATAAAACTGTGTTGATTTCAGCCAACAAGGAAGGACTGCTTTCTTTAGCTGCACAATTGAATGCCATGGCTGATGAAAATATAGGGAGCCATTGCCATTATGATGAATACAATTCACTTGAGGAAGGCTCCTCTGAATTGATCATCGAGAAGATAGGATAAATCGGGAGAAAATACAATAGAATGATGTCGCTTTTCAAATCAAATCTTTGGATTCTTGTACTTTCCATGTCAATGGCTATGCATATGACAATAGGAAGGGCACAAGGATATCGAAATCCTGTACTTCCTGGATTTCATGCAGACCCAAGTGTATGTAGGGCTGGCAATGATTTTTATCTCGTCAACAGCACTTTCCAATATTTCCCCGGTGTGCCGGTTTTTCACAGCAAAGACTTGGTGAACTGGGAACAAATAGGCAATTGCCTTACCAGACCATCACAGGTGGATTTGAAAGGGATAGACGGAAATAACGGTATCTATGCACCGACCATCCGCTATAACAACGGAAGGTTTTATATGGTGACAACCGTTTTCCCCTCACGCCGACATTTCTACGTGTGGACAGACAATCCTGCCGTCGAGTGGTCGGACCCCATTGTGATAGACTTTGCCATCGGCAGCTGTGACCCAACGCTCTTTTTTGATGATGACAAGTGCTATTTCCTATGGAAAGAAGGCGACATCAAGATTTGTGAAATAGATGTGGAGACAGGGCGACAGTTGGGTGAAATCCATCACCTGGGAACAGGGCTTGGCGGCCGTTATCCAGAAGGACCGCATATCTACAAGAAAGACGGCTATTACTATCTGCTGTTGGCGGAAGGAGGTACAGAGCATGGGCATCATGTGAACATCCTGCGCAGCAAGAGTCTTTTTGGTCCCTACGAGTCAAACGCAGCCAATCCCATTCTCTCGCATTTCAACATGAAGATGCAGAACAGCAACATCCAAGGGCTTGGGCATGCTGATTTGGTGCAGGCACCCGACTCTTCCTGGTGGATGATTTGTCTTGGATACAGGACCAGTGGATATCTGCAACATGTGATGGGGCGTGAAACAATGCTAGCACCAGTGCAGTGGGAGAAAGGTGGCTGGCCCGTGGTGAACAAAGATGGCACGTTGCAGACTGACATGAAATGCAAGACTCTTCCCCTGGTTCGGATGACCCAGGAACCTGAAAAAGAAGAATTCAATTATGTCAAGCGCAATGCCCCTGAAGACAGCCATCATTCTTTAGGGTTGCCCATGGGTTGGATGAGTTTGTGCAACCCAGACTATAGCAAATATTCATTGGTTGACCGCAAAGGTTGGCTCAGGCTTTATCCAAGTACCACAGACCTCAGTGAGACGTCATCACCCACTTTTATCGCCCGAAGACAGACAGAACTAAATTATACCGCAACAGCATTGTTCGACCTCTCCCACCTCACCGAAGGGATGCAAGTCGGCATCACGGCCTATGCCGCACCTTTGAACCACTATGATGTGGTAGCCGAGAGAAAGGACAAAGGATTTGTCATCAAGTCAAATGTGAGACTGGGGCAGACCAGTCACAGTGAAAAAGAAATCCCCCTGACCGGCAACTATGCCTATCTGCGCATTGCCTCAGACAAGGACTTCTACTATATGATGGCATCATCAGACGGAGTCAATTTCACCCTATTAGCCAAAATGGAGTATCGTTTTCTTAGCACTGAGACCATCGGCGGATTTACCGGAGTCATGCTTGGACTTTTCACACAATGCCGCCATGAAACGACAAATGGCTATGTAGATATAGATTGGTTTGAATACAAATGAGGCAACGAGACGAATAATGGGATGGAACCTCAAAATTGATTGATTGTAAATAACCACGATTTATATCGTGTGCGATTTATTGTTAAACTTACTTAAAGAATTAGATAAATCGCTTGCGATATAAAATTATTGTCGTACTTTTGTATCGCAAACGACAGAAATAATCAAAAAGCAAATAAAGTATGACAAAGATTTATGACTTCAAGGCTCTCACGAGCAAGGGTAAAGAGATAGATTTCAATGAGTTTGAAGGCAAGGTGTTGCTGATTGTAAACACAGCAAGCAAATGTGGTTTTACCCCACAGTTTGCAGGACTGGAGGAGTTGTATAAGAAATACAAGGACAAGGGACTGGTTGTGATTGGTTTCCCATGCAACCAGTTTAAGGAGCAAGACCCCGGCACCGACGGACAGATTGAGGAGTTCTGCCAATTGAACTATGGTGTGACTTTCCAGATAATGAGGAAGATTGATGTGAATGGCACCGCCGCACATCCCATCTTCGAATACTTAAAGGCTCAGGCTCCAACCGAAGATTATAAGGGACTGAAGGCAAAAGCCGCAAAAGCCCTTTTCAAGACCATCAGCAAAAGCGTGGAAAAGGACAGCGACATCAAATGGAACTTCACCAAGTTTCTGATTTCAAGGGACGGCGAGACTATCAAGCGGTATGCACCCACCACAGCTCCCAAGAATTTTGAGAAGGATATTGAAGCCATGTTGGCATAATTGGATATTCAGGAATCATGCACACAGAACTACAACTCGACAATCAGATTTGCTTCCGACTCTATACTGCCACAAGATTGGTGGTACAGGCTTATACACCAATGCTTTCAGAACTGGGCATCACCTACCCGCAATATCTGGTGTTGATGGTGCTATGGGAGAAGGACAACCAGCCAGTAAACGACATCGCACATCGTCTGCTGCTGGAGACAAATACCGTCACTCCCTTGCTACAGCGAATGGAGAAGCTCGGCATTGTCAACCGCAAAAAAGGAGAAACAGACAAGCGCCAGCAGATAGTCAGCCTGACAGAGAAAGGGAAGAATATGGAGGATAAAGCTTACGAGCTTGTTCCGCCAGGCATGGGAAAACGCCTATCAGCCTGTCCACTGAAGTTAGATGACTACCAACGGCTTGCACAGGAATTGGACACAATAATTGACACATTAAAAAAGTAATAGATATGATTTACGGACTTACCAAAGGAACAGATTTTGAGAAACTATGCGAAGGAGCCGCCAAGGCTGAAGCCGCAGGAGTAATGATGTACTATGCCCTTGCACGGATGGCCAAGGAACAAGGCTATCCGGAAGAGGTGTCTGAGAAGTTTATTGAGATGGCCAACCAGGAAGCTGTTCACGCAGGATTCTATGCCACACTCAACGGCAAGTACAATGCCGACATCTGGAAGTTGGCAGAAGCCTTTGCTGCCGGAGAGGAAAAAGGAGAGGAACAGGTAGGTCAGTTTGCCCAGGCTTTCCGTGCTGCCGGTTTAAATGAGGCTGCTGATGAAATGGAAGTCTTTGCCAAGCAAGAAGGCCATCATGGTGCAACCCTTCGGGCTATGGTGGAGAAATATAGGAAATAGTAATCCAACTAAGTTAAAAGCAGTTAACGTAGTTAAGCCATATGATTCATTTGATGGCTTGAGATAAAAAATACAAATATGAAGAAACTGATGACCATTTGCCTTTTGGCAATCGCAAGTGTGCTGAGTGTATCGGCGCAAAGTATCTACGACATCAAGGTGAAGAATGATGCTGGCCAAGATGTGTCACTCTCTGACTATAAGGGAAAACTGTTGCTCATTGTCAATACGGCTACCCGGTGTGGATTTACGCCTCAGTACAAAGACCTGGAGGCTCTGTATGAAAAATACCGCAGCGAGGGACTGGAGATTCTGGACTTCCCCTGCAACCAGTTTGGCCAACAGGCTCCTGGGACAATCCAAGAGATTCACCAATTCTGCACGGCCAACTTCAACATTCAGTTCCCCCAATTCGACAAGATTGAGGTCAACGGAGAAAACACTCATCCGCTCTACAAGTGGCTGAAGGGAGGCAATGACATCAAGTGGAACTTCACCAAATTCCTCGTTTCGCGCGATGGCAAAGTGCTGCGTCGTTACGAGCCGAGAGATAAAATCAGCGACATTGAAGCAGACATTCAGATAGAGGTGAACCCCGTTCTGAGCAACATCATGGCCCGTCGCTCCATCCGCAAGTATCTTGACACCCCCGTGGAACATGAGAAATTGGAGGTAATTGTCCGCGCTGGCATCAATGCACCAAGCGGTGGAAACCGCCAGCAATGGATTGTCCGCGTGGTGGAAAACCAGAAACTCATTGCCGACTTGACAGAAGTATACAAGAAGGCCAATGCAGAACAAGTAAGCCGCGACAAAGATTTTAAGAACATGTTCCGCAACGCCCCCAACCTTATCTGTGTCTGCACCCCTGCAAATGGAGGAGGCGAATTAGATGCCGGTATGCTTGGTGAAAACATGATGCTGGCAGCCCAGGCCATGGGACTTGGCACCTGTTGTCTCGCCGGTCCTGTGCGTTGGTTGAATTCGAATGCTGACGCCAAGTTTTTCCTTGACCGTCTTGACATTCCTGAGGGTTACAAACTGAACTACATCCTCGCCATCGGGTATCCTGATGAGCAACCAGATGCAAAACCCCGCGATGCCTCAAAAGCAAAGTATATTCAGTAAATCATTGTGACGACCATACAAGAAGCATGGGCAAGAAAATACGACAGTGGCTGCAATCCCTTTCATTCAAGACAGGCGTCATCGTCCTGTTGTGTTGCATACCCTTTTACATCCTTTCATTTGCTCAAATGCTGCTTCCCATCAGCACTGCTGCCAAGGGCATATTATGGGCTGTGCTTTTCGGGATGGCAAAGACTTGCCAATACGGAGGACTAACTATTCTTGGAGTCGAGGGATACAACCGGCTGAAGAGTTGGATGAAGGATAAGAAGCAAAAAAAAGTGCAAGAAACCTGCGAGAACGATTGATTTGGCAGATAAGAATAGATGCAGACAAAAGAATCACATGGTTCAACTACTAACTTCCCCAACTACTTTCAACTTGCAAAAATGAATACAATAATAAAAATAAAAATGATGAAGAAGTATTTATTGGCAATCGCAGTACTGTTCACTATGGTTGCCTGCACACAGAACAAGCCCTCACAGGCTACAGAGAACGAACAAGAATCGGCAACCCAGACAGAGGTGGCTGACAGTATTGACCCACAAACAAAACAAGCAAACATGGAAGAAGTACAAAAGTATCTGAAGGAGTGCGGAGCATTCTTCATTGCCACGGTTGACGGCGACCAGCCTCACGTCCGTGCCTTTGGAGTGTCTGAGATTATCGATGGCCGTCTCTACATTATGACGGGCAAAGTGAAGGACGTCTACAAACAGATGGCCAAGAACGGCAAATTTGAAATTTGCGCATTGAAACCGTCGGGCAGCGAGTGGATGCGTCTGAGCGGTACATTGGTGAATGATGAGACATTGGCCGTGAAGGAGGAGTTTCTTAACCGCAACGAAGGCCTGAAGTCGATGTACAAAGCCGATGATGACAACATGGCCGTACTCTACATCACCAACGCCATTGCCCGTTTCTGCTCTTTCTCCGCACCAGAAAGAAAGGTCTGCTTCTAAACGCAGTCATCAATCGGAAATTTTCCGAATTATCACACTTGGCATTCTGCTTTTCTGAAAAAAAGCGTATCTTTGCATTGCCTTAGAAGGAGTCGCCAAGATATTCTTGCTGCCCCCAACAGGCAGCAAGATTTTGTTATGAGCCAAAGCAACACCATCATGAGCAATTTCAGACCCATGCGCCGACATAGGCAGCAACTTTCTCAGGAGGAGAGCATCAGAATTCTTGAACGGGCTACCTCTGGCACCCTCGCACTGCTGGGGGATGACGATTATCCATATGCCGTACCCATCAGTTTCGTCTATCATGAAGGATGCCTTTACTTCCACAGTGCTGTCGAGGGCCATAAGGTAGATGCTATCCGAAGACACGGCAAGGCTTCATTTTGCGTGATTGACCAAGACGAAGTGCATGGCGAGCTTTACACCACTTTTTTCCGCAGCGTCATCGCTTTCGGGCATATCAGCATCATAGGAGATGAAGATGAGAAGACTGCAGCAGCAAGGATGTTGGGCAATCGTTACAATCCCAATCAGGATGATGCATTGCAAATGGAAATGGAGAAAGGACTCCACCGCATGGTGATGCTTCGGATGAAGATTGAGCACCTGACCGGCAAGGAGGCCATTGAACTGGTCAAGAAAAAGGGTTGAATCACTATTGATGGACAATGGATAGAGATTTGCTGATTCAATCGCTCACCAAATTCTTGCTTGGCGTCGTCATCATCGGTCTTTTGGTATTCCTTCCAGCAGGCTCTTTCAATTTCTGGCAGGGATGGCTGATGATGGGCATCCTTTTCGTCCCGATGTTCATTGCAGGAATTGTCATGATGGCCAAGAATCCGGAACTGCTGCGGAAGCGCCTGAATGCCAAGGAAAAGGAAGCCGAACAAAAGACTGTCGTAACCATAAGCGGTTGGTTGTTCATCATTGCCTTTTTGTTAGCCGGGCTGAATTGGCGCTTTGGTTGGTTTGTCTTGC
>JAGCXX010000055.1 GCA_017961115.1 Prevotella sp.
CAGCATGGTGTAGGTCATATCGACATAGTTGCAGTCCCAGGTGCCATCAGTGATGCAGAGGGTTTGCATGTCGGAGTCCTTGCACAGATACTCCAGTTCCGCCTGCTTGTAGTTGGTGTTGACGGTCACCAGCACGGCACCGATTTTTGCCGTGGCATAGAGGAATGTGAGCCAGTCGGGCACGTTGGTGGCCCATATGCCCACGTTCGACCCCTTCTTCACGCCGATGGCGAGCAGTCCTTTCGCGAGGTTGTCCACGCGCTCATTGAACTTGCTCCATGTGAATCGGAGGTCACGGTCGGAATAGACGATATACTCCTTGTCGGGCGTTGTCTCGGCCCAATACTCGAGCCATCCGCCAAGGGTGCGTTCTGATAATTGCATCATATCAGTTTATGGTTCAAAATGATTATTTATGAGACGCCTCTCACCTAAAACGGTATATACACCACGGCGAGAATCTTGGCCGACTTCCCCGGAGCGCCATGGACGTGGTGTTTCACGATGGAGTCATAGAAGATGCTGTCGCCCTCCTTCAGGGTGTACTTCTGCTTGCCGTATTCTATTTCCACCTCACCGCTCATCACGTAGATGAACTCTTCGCCCTCATGGTCTGACAGGTGGTACTCCTGCTTATCAGTCGGGTTGATGTCGATGATGAATGGTTCCATGTGGCGCCCTGCCTTCTGCTGTGCCAGCGGATGGTACTCCATGTGCTTGCGGGCGTCGGTGGCGTCGTTGGAGAAACTGATGCTGCTCTTCTGCTCACGCTCTTCGGCGCGGCACACGGCAGGACCCAGTTCGTCGTTGTCGTCGAGGAAGGTACCCAACCTCACTCCCAGGGCGCGCGCTATTTTGATGAGCGGTCCGAGTGACGGCAGGTTTTGGTCGTTCTCAATGGATGTGATTTGTTCGATGGAGAGTCCGCTGCGCTCGGCAATCTCTTCGATGGAGATGTTCTTGGACTCACGGATACTTTTGATTTTGTGTCCTACAATTGTCTGGTGATTCGACATGATAAATAATAAATTAACATCTTATGGGGTGCAAAGGTACGAATAAGTGAGTGGAAAGCAAAAAAAAACGACAGTTTTTTAATTTTCTTTCCCGAACGTGAGTACCTTCGGCGTAGCCACGGCGTTTTTTTCCCACACTGAGATACAGAGATTGTGTTGAAAATGATTAATCGGAACCCAAAAACGCTGTGCCTCAGAATCTCTGAGTTGAATTTTTATCTTCAATCTTCAATATTTTCGTTTTTTTGACTACTTTTGCATGTTGTATTAGATTACATTCATATCAGCATGGGAAATTTTGACAAAGACATTAATGCGGCAGTGGAAGTGATGCGCCGTGGCGGTGTGATTCTCTATCCCACCGACACTGTATGGGGCATCGGCTGCGATGCCACCAATCCTGAGGCAGTGGCGAAGGTGTATGCCATCAAGCGACGCGAGGACTCCAAGGCTATGATTTGCCTCGTCGACAGCGAGGCGCGCCTGCAGCGCTATGTGCGCAACGTGCCCAATGTGGCGTGGGACGTCATCGAGATGGCGACGACACCGGTGACGGTGATTCTCGATGGTGCAGCCAACCTGGCACCCAACCTCCTTGCCGAAGACGGTTCGGTGGCGATGAGGGTGACCCACGAACCCTTCTCCAACCAGCTCTGCTACCGTTTTCAGAAGGCCATCGTGTCCACCAGCGCCAATATCAGCGGCAATCCACCGGCATCCAACTACTGTGACATCGACCCCGAACTGCTCGCTGCCGTCGACTATGTGTGTACGTCGCGCCGCCAGGAAAAGAAACCTCATACCCCCTCCAGCATCATCCGCCTCCGTCCCAACGGCGAGGTGGAGGTGATTAGAAAGTAGTTAAGGAAGAAAACTCCCCAAAATGATCAACCGGCTGAACGATTGGCGCAAGCAATATGTCTCTGACAGGCAGTTTACCCTGGCACTGGCATTCGTGGTGGGACTTCTCGCCGCCTTTGCTGCCTTTGTCCTCCACGGTCTCATCCGCCAGATAGAACGGTTGCTCACTGCCGGTTTCGACATCAAGTCCTTCAACTGGCTCTACCTTGTCTTCCCCGTCGTCGGCATCTACCTGACATCGCTCTTCGTGAAGTATGTCGTCAAGGACAACATCAGTCACGGCATCACCCGCATCCTCTATGCCATCAGCCGCAAGCAGAGCCGTCTGAGGGGCCACAACACTTGGAGTTCGGTCATCGCCTCCGCCATCACCATCGGTTTCGGCGGTAGTGTGGGAGCCGAGGCACCTATCGTCCTCACGGGTTCGGCGATAGGCAGCAACCTCGGACAGATGTTCAAGCTCGACAGTAAGACGATGATGGTGCTGGTGGGCTGTGGTGCCTCCGCCGCCATCGCCGGCATCTTCAAGGCACCCATGGCGGGCGTGGTGTTCACCCTCGAGGTGCTCATGGTCGACCTGACGATGGCATCGCTCATGCCCATCCTCATCGCCAGCGTCACCGCCACCTGCCTTACCTATATCCTCGTGGGCAGCGACTCCCTCTTCCATTTCACCCTCGATGCCGAGTGGCAGGTGGAGCGTGTCCCCGCCACCATCCTGCTGGGCATTTTCTGCGGTCTCGTCAGCCTTTACTTCATCCGATTGATGACCGCCTGCGAAGGGGTGTTCGCCCGTCTGCGCAATCACTCCTATCTCAAACTCATCCTCGGCGGAGCGGTACTCAGCAGCCTCATCTTCCTCTTCCCCTCACTATATGGCGAGGGCTACTCCAGCATCAATATCCTGCTCAACGGCAGGACGGAGGCCGACTGGAACACGATACTCAACAACTCGCTCTTCTATGGGCATGGCGACCTCCTCATGGTGTATATCGGACTCGTTCTCGCCACGAAGGTGTTCGCCACATCGGCCACCAACGGCGGAGGCGGCTGCGGCGGTACGTTCGCTCCCTCGCTGTTCATCGGGGCTTTCGCCGGCTTCTTCTTCTCCCACCTGTGGAATGTCAACCGCGTCAGCATCTACCTGCCTGAGAAGAACTTCGCGCTGCTGGGCATGGCGGGCGTGATGGCAGGCGTGATGCACGCACCGCTCACCGGCATCTTCCTCATCGCCGAAATCACGGGCGGCTACCAGATGTTCATCCCCCTGATGATTGTCAGCATCTGCGCCTACCTCACCATCTACATCTTCGAACCTCACAGCATCTATGGCATGCGTCTGGCACGCGAGGGCAAGCTCATCACCCACCACACCGACAAGGCGGTGCTCACTCTCATGAGCCTCAACAGCATCATCGATAGGCAGTTCACCCCCATCTCCATTGATATGTCGCTGGGCAAGTTGGTCAATGTCATCAGCATGAGCACCACGGGATTCCTCCCCGTCCTCGACAAGGCGGGCACCCTCCTCGGCGAGGTGGACCTCAACCGTATCCGCAACGTGATGTTCCGCACCGAACTCTATCATCACTTCACCGTAGAGCAGTTGATGACACAGCCTGCCGCCACCTTGGGTGTCAACGACCCCATGGAGGAGGTGATGCAGAAGTTTGACGAGACCAACGCCTATGTGCTCCCCGTCATCGACACCGACTCCCACCTCATCGGCTACATCAGCCGCACCCGCATGTATGCCACATATCGCAAGATGGTCGCCGATATGTCAGCCGAATAAATCTCCCCCAAAGACGATGCGCAATGATTCCTTTTACCAGATAAACAATTATGAACATCAAATAATCAATTCTAAGAAAAATGAATAATATGAGGAAAGTGATTTTCTTGGCAGCCTTTATGGCAGCAGCAGTGTCTTCCATGGCACAGCAGGTGAAGTATTCCATCAGTGGCACTTATAACGATGATGGTAAGAAAGTCTATCTGATAGACAAACTGACAGAAAATGCCATCGACAGCTTTGTTGTTGCCAGCGGCAAGTTCTCATTCAAAGGCTCAGCCGAAAAGGATGCCTTTTTGGGTGTCAAGGCAGAGAATCAAAACTGGTCAATCGTGTTCTTCAACGACGGCACTCCTGTGTCGGTCAATGTCAACGACAGCACGCTGAAAGGTTCTCCGCTCAACGAGCGTATGGTCAAGTACGACATCGAGCTGGATACACCCATGAGGAATCTGAGAGCAAAGATATCTAAGATGCCTCAGTCTGAGATTGAGGCTCACGGCGAGGAAATCATGACAGAGATGAACAAGGTGCTCGACGAACAGATTGCTTTCGCCAACAAAGTCTTCAAGGAGGAGAGCAACTCGTTGATACCTCTGCTTTTCTCACAACTGTATTTCTATGACAATGGCGTGGAAGAATATGACGAGCTGGTCAAAAAGCAGTTGCCTTTTTCCAACCATCCTTATCTGAAGAAGGCGAGAGACGAGGTGGCAGAAGTAATGAAGCCAGAGGAAGGACCGAAGACAGCATTCATCGGTCAGCAGTTCACCGACCTGGAGATGGCGGACCCCGATGGCAAGATGCACAAACTCAGTGACCTGGTTGGCGAAGGCAAGTGGTTGCTCGTCGACTTCTGGGCTTCATGGTGCGGTCCCTGCCGTCAGGAAATGCCCAATGTCCTTGAGGCATACAACAAGTTCCACGACAAGGGATTCGAGGTGGTCGGTATCTCCTTCGACCAGAAAAAGGAGGCATGGGTAAAGGCCATCGAGCAACTCAATATGCAGTGGCTGCAACTCTCCGACCTGAAGGGTTGGAACTGCGCCGCCGCTCCCACCTATAAGATTGATGCCATCCCCGACAACTTGCTCATCGACCCTCAGGGCAAGATTGTCGACCGTGCCCTCCGTGGCAAACCCCTGCATAAACGTCTGGAGAAAATCTTTGGAGAATAATCCAATGCATTTGTAATGCGCTATTTCAGTCAGTTCGGGCGGATTTGCACTTTTGCAATCCGCCCGCATTGATTATCAGCATTTGCAATGCACTTATCCCCGCCATTCATCCCCTGTGCCCTAAGTTCGGGTGGATTTGCAATCCACCCACATCAATTATCAGCATTTGCAATGCGCTTATTCCCGCCATCCCCTGTACAGCGTAGTAGAGACGTCCATATATGGCTTCTCAAGGGCAAAAATGGTTAAAATACCGAGAGAAAAAGAAATTTATCTTTTGTTTCCAGTTGGCGTATAAATAATTTTAACGTAATCATTATTCGGCTTACAACAATATCTGCAAAATTCATATTCATTTCCTTTCTTGTCAACAAATAAATAGCCACTTGTATGTCTTATTCCACATTTTTGACAAATAAATGTATATGAGAATCGTTTACCCTTTTGTGTCTTGAGTAATGATGATAAGGATTCCCTTTCAGGTATTACTATTACTGGTGTTCTGTGAGTATTTATCGCAGTGTGCTTTATTTTCTTTTTGGTAATTTTTTGATTAAAGAGTTCTCTGAGTTTTGCTATTTTCTTTTTAACTATTGGATGAAGATCAGAAATAGTAAATCTGAGAATTCTTTCTTCTACATCATAATCCAGATAA
>JAGCXX010000056.1 GCA_017961115.1 Prevotella sp.
AGACGTATGATTACTAATGAGCTATCAATCCTTCATCTTTCATCCTTCATCTTTCATCTATTTCAGGGGGTTAGGGGTTGGTATTACATGGAAATTTTCATTTTTATTTTCACCACTTCCACTGCTTCCGCCACATCATGCACCCGAAGGATATCAGCCCCTTTCATCAGCGCCACGGCATGAAGCGCAGTGGTGGCATTGAGCGTGGCATCGGCATCACCGCCGAGCAGTTTGTATATCATCGACTTGCGCGAGACACCCACCAAGATGGGCAGTCCAAGCACATGCAGACGGTCGAGTCCGGCCATCACCTGATAGTTTTCCTCCAAAGTCTTGCCAAAGCCAAACCCCGGGTCGAGGATGACGTCCGCCACACCGAGCGCATGTAGGGTCTGCACCTCTGCGGCAAACGCCTTCAGCATCGAGGGGATGTCGCGTCTGACCGACATGAGGATATAGGGAACGCGCAACCGCGCCACCATTCGAAACATTGCGGGCACACCATCCTCATCCTGCGTGATACGGACACCGCCGTACTCAGCCACGCCCCCCTCTGACACGTCGTTGATGATAGCGGCACCGAACTCCTCCACCACCATGCGTGCCACATCGGGACGGAAGGTGTCGACACTCACCACAATATCGGGCTGGCATCGCCTCACCACACCAAGTGCAAGGCGCAGGCGCGACATCTCCTCCTCCTCGCTCACTGCCTGTCCGCCGGGACGGGTGGAGAACGCTCCCACATCAATCATCGTCCCTCCTTCTGCCACAATCTGGTCGGCACGCCGTGCTATCGCCTCTTCGGTCTGCACCCTGCTGGAGGCATAAAACGAGTCGGGCGTGACATTGAGGATGCCCATTACAAGAGGTGACGAGAAATCGGTCAATCTCCCGCCCACATTGATGGTATGTCGTAATTGTTCCTGCATGTAAAAAACTGCAAACAAAGGTAATGCAAATCAATGGAAAAGCAAAAAAAATCACCTTATTATTTTGTTTTCTCCAAAAGAGTTCATCATCCTCTGCATTTTTTCGCCGCATCAAGCACTGTTTCCGAAAAATGTTCGTAAGTTTGCAAGTCAAAAACAAAACAAGTCATGCAAATCGAAGAACTATACCACATTTTTGAGAAACATCCCGTCATCACCACCGACAGCCGCGACTGTCCTGAGGGTTCCATCTTCTTCGCCCTCAAAGGAGAGACCTTCAATGGCAACCAGTTTGCCACCGCAGCCTTGGAGAAAGGCTGTGCCTATGCTGTTGTCGATGAGCCGGAGCATGCTGACGCTTCCGACCCGCGTTTCATCCTGACCGAGGATGTGCTCACCACCCTGCAGCAGTTGGCCCGCCACCACCGCCGCACCTTAGGCACCCGCATCATCGGCGTGACAGGCACCAACGGCAAGACCACAACCAAGGAGCTCATCGCCGCTGTACTCAGCGAAAAATACAATGTGCTCTACACTCGCGGCAACTTCAACAACCATATCGGCGTGCCTAAGACGCTGCTGCAACTCACACGCGAGCACGACATCGCCGTCGTGGAGATGGGAGCCAGCCATCCTGGAGAGATACGTACCCTGGTCAACATCGTGGAGCCCGACTGCGGCATCATCACCAATGTCGGCAAGGCCCACCTTGAGGGATTTGGTTCACTGGAGGGCGTGATACGCACCAAGGGCGAACTCTATGATTTCCTGCGCACACGTAAGGACAGCGTCATCTTCATCGATGCCGACAATGAACATCTGCAGGGCATCGCCGGTGGTCTCAAGCAGGTGCAATATGGCATCGGCGACCGCACCGACCTCTGTGCCAGCGGTGAGGTCATCTCCTGCACGCCCATGGTGCGGATGCACTGGCATCATGGAGGCGGCGAATGGCATGAGGTGCAGACCCAACTCATCGGCACCTACAACCTATACAACATGATGGCTGCCGCTGCCATCGGACTCTATTTCGGAGTGAGTCAGGAACAAGTCGACCATGCCATCGCCAACTACGTGCCCAGCAACAACCGCTCACAACTCACCATCACAGAGCACAACCGCCTCATCGTCGACACCTACAACGCCAACCCCACCAGCATGAAGGCTGCGTTGCTCAACTTCTGCGCCATAGAGGGACATCCCAAGATGGTAATCCTGGGCGACATGGGTGAGTTGGGGCCAGGCAGTCAGGACGAGCACCAGCGGATAGTCAACTTCCTGATGAGCAGTGGCATCGACACGGTGTGGCTGGTCGGCAAGAATTTCGGTGCCATCGACAGTCCATACCGGAAGTTCGGTGATGTGTCGGAGGTAAAGGAAGCCATCTCCAAGGAGTGCCCCGAGGGCAACCTCATCCTCATCAAGGGCAGCAACTACATGCGGCTATTTGAATTGCCTCAGTTGTTGTAAAAAGCCGTTTTACACAGCATAAAGAAGAAAAAAGGCAAAAAATTTGCCTGTATTACAAAAAAAGCCTACCTTTGCACCGCAAAATCGGGATGTAGCGCAGTTGGTAGCGCACTACGTTCGGGACGTAGGGGTCGGGCGTTCGAGTCGCCTCATCCCGACTTTTATTTAAAACCGCTGATTATTCAGCGGTTTTTTTATGGCACGTAGAGTTCTGAGCCAAAAGTCGCCTCATCCCGACTGAAAAGAAAAGAAGCAGGGCAAAAGTCCTGCTTCTTTTGATGGCACGTACGAATCAACATCTCCGTCCCCATGATTCACAAACACTCAAAAAGATAAGTTGTCAGTCGCAGTAAATTGCTTTTTTATCACAGAAGTTCACTTGTCTTTGCCCAATAGAAAAAAGCCTCTGGTGATTGTCGTTTCAGTCGGTTGAGACGATTGGGGAGTGAAGACTTTATTTCAAGCGACGCAATGGAAAGAGGGTCACCATTATATCGTTCAATTTCAGTTTTTCCAGTCTCAAGCAGAGTGGCTACATAGGCAGCACGGGATGCATCGATAATGGCCCCATCAATGAGGTAGTTGCCTCGGAACATGAATGATTTGATTCGTGTGATGCCACGCTGGAGCATCTGAAAGTCACCTTTTCCCTCAGAACCTCTTGTGACCAAACAGAGAGACGTCTGCCGTACATCATCAAAAATCAATTGTGGTTTGTTCTCCAATCCACGATAAGAAAGCTCTACTTCTGCTATCCGGCTAAAAGATTTTGAAGTAATGTCCAAGTTGGGCACCTCTTCGAAAAGACGGGCTATGTCATATAGTTGTTTGATAATCTCCATGCTACAATCGCGCTCTTTTCCATCCTGAGTCTTCTTGAAATAGGGGATGCCAGTTGTGTTAGGAGCATATGCCGTCAGTTTGTCACCGAGGATGTCACCGACTGACGGCACTTTAACAATACTTGGTGTTCCTTCTATTTTCAAGAATGGTCCATCAATAGGCACTTCAACCACATCTTCATAGTGACAATCCTCGTTCAAAACGTCAAGCAGTATGCTTTCCCGTCGATCACTATCATCAATAAATGCGACTTGGTAGAAGAATTTAGAGTGTGTCTTTGGTATATCTGTTCCTCGCTGAATGCGTTCCACAGACTTGTAATCGATGAAACCGAAATCTTTATAAGCCTTCAGATATTTTTCAATGTCAGTGCCGGGAGGACAGATAATGTCAATGTCGATTGACAGCCTGTGACGGCCAGTCCTAAGCAACAACATAAGACAAGACCCACCCTTGAAAAAGAAGGGACAGCCAGATTGTGCCAACATGTCGAGCAGTGAAAAGGCACGGATGACCTTTTCAATAATGTTTTTATCGTTATATTGTAATTCTTTGGATTTCTCTTCTATCCAGGCAGCGGTGAAACATTCTTTGCTAATCATATTGCTTGATTGATAAGTTCATTGATTTCCTGACCGATGCCCCTACGTTTGGCATAGCGCAACAGTCTCTGGGTGTTAATGGTATATAGTTCAAAAGCCATTTGGAAAATATACAGGCTTTCAGTTCCACGGAGATAGTCGAAATCTGCATCCTTTTGGGTATCTACCAGCAGTTTCTCTAATGTTGGAACACGGATACCTTCCACATCTGCCAAAGGTGACTCTGTAACCAGCGGCTTCACGATAATACATGGTTCGCGCAGGTCTATGTAATCATTCACAAATGCTGCATCCGGCTGGCGATATACATCTTTTTGCTTTTCTCTAATTCGGATAAACACAGACTCCACAGCATCTCTGTTGGTTTCAATATAGATGGCATTATTAATAGACAGGTGATGCTGGATGGAAGAGAGAATTCGACCATCATAGACGCAAAAATCGGTGAAAGGAAGTTCTGCTTTCAATCCATTGTAGATGATTTTTGCTTTCTCGGAAGGGGTGAAATGGAATGCCTGTTTCCGGGGTAGGGCATACTCTCCATGGCCAACCCTGACCAAAAATCCTTCTCTTGCCAATGTGCTGAGATATTGCCTGGCCGTTGTCGGTTTCACTCCAAAAGCTGCCGTCAGTTCTGTAGCATTTACGCTTCCATGAGTTTTTGCAAAGTCAATTATCTGGTGCTTACTTCCGTTCATGTTCTCTACTTTTTGGTGCAAAGATAATATAAAATCGGCAACAAAACAAATTTATTGCCGATTTTATATCTCTGATTTGGTAAACTTCTAAACAAAACCATTTCAATATCACCAGCGCTTTATTCTTTGCACCAAACCTCATCTTTTTTTCCTCAGTCCTTTTGTCCTTGCCAGGAATTGCAAGACCTTTGGTGATGGCTGCTTGGTCCATCCAATCAGATATGCCGTCAGTTCGTCGATGACATAGGTGGGTCTTAACATGACGCTGTCGGGAAAAAATTGCTCTGCTATTGCCTTAACCCCCTCATTGTCATAGTCGTAGAGGTCCATGGCCCCGAAGAGGTGCAGGAACTCGTGAGTGAGGAAATTGTCATGAAAGTCCGTCTCGCAAAAGATGACGCCAAACTCTTCTTTCCAATAAGGATATTCCTTGGTAGACATATAGCAATAGCTTCTGCCTGAACTGTTGAACAAAAAGACCATCGCCGCATTGTCGACATTGAGACTTCCTTCATAATACTTTATCAGATCAGCCATGCTCTCGTTGTGGAAATAGTCGTGCAAGATGGTGTGATACCATTTCAGGTCTTTGTCGTGCTCAAAGGGCAGACTGTATTCAAACCATCCCACTTTCATGTCGACACTTGCTCCATAACGGGCTGCCTCCTTCTTCATATAGTCGATAGACGACCAACTCAGACGGATGCCCTCATCTCTCTTGTCTTCAGACCACGGATGAAGTGGAGTATTGACAAAGAACAGCAAGACATAGATGTTTCCCACCAGTTCCCTGCTAGGTCCAAGGTTTTTTCCAGACAGGGCAAAGTGCTCCTGTTCATTGTTTGATTGATTGTTCATGGTCACCGGACGTTTTTTTATGAGGGACTCATTTCACGCATTCTACTGAGATTTAACTTGTTCGACTCTGTAACCAGCATTGCGGAGCAACTTGATGATGCCATCATCACCGAGTAAATGGCCCGCGCCGAAGGCGAACATCGTAGGAGCTTTTTTCATCGCCGACAGCATTTTGGGAAGCCATTTCTCATTGCGTTCTTTTAACATTAAGGGATTTGACTTGATAATGGTTTGCCAATAATCCATCGCAGAGAAGCTCTTGTAGTCGGTCAGGCACCAATAGACAGTGGACTGTTTCAAAGCTTCGACTTCTTTGACAGCCGACTCCACCCGTTGGTCGTAGTGACTGACTAACGCCATCAGTGAATCCAACTGCTCGTCAATGCTTTGCGACCTAAAGTCCAGCACTTTTAATTGGTCCTCCAATTCGTCTAACTGCCCTATCTCCATACCATGTAGTTTGGCACGCAAGATGCATGCCTCATCGATGAGAGCACTCTTACTATTCGACTTCGGACCATGTTTTTTCATGACTTCTGACCGAATTCTGTTGTTGATAAAATAGGTGAATACGCTTGGCTGAAAGTTCCATAATGACACCATCTTCTGGTCGGACAGATTTTGACCGAAAACCTCTTTCACTCTGACATCCACCAGTTCGGTTTGTTCTTTGCTCAACAAGTCCAGGATGGTCTTTCCGTCGGGCAGTGTAAGACTTGCTTTCGTCTGCTCAATCGCGTTGTTGAGTTCTTTCATCCGCTGCGGGTCGGTGATGTCATACTCTGTGTAGAACTGTCGGCATTGTGCTTCAGCTTTCGTATATTCTGGCGCGTAGTCAAGCACAGAGCCATGCAGTGTGTGAATGGTGCCGAGCATATAAGATGGCTTCTCCAGTCCATTGCCGCTGATGCGGAAAAGAAACTGAGCATTCGCTGCAAATGCAGTAAAAGCAAGCAACGCTGTGATGAGAACTTTCTTGTTCATATAATAATTGATGCAACTGTCCAGCGAATAGCAAAGGAAGTCACCCTTTGGGGCACTCTATAACATATTCGCAGAAATGTTACTTGTCGATACAGTTTTCAAAATTAATATTAATCTCTCATTATACCAAACGAATTGTGAGAAATGAAATGAAAACATAATAATCATCTGCATTATCATTTTCAAAAATATCATTTACTTGATAATATGTTTCATCTTCATATTTTAAAATAGGATAAGCAACGAAATAATCACCAAAAGGTATAATTTTGCAAGAGAATTATAACCAACACTTATGAAATATCGTCATTTTATTCTTGCAGGCCTTTTGGCCTTGGGCACCCCTATACAGGCTCAGGTAGTGATTAATGAACTGATGCAGTCCAACATCGACTGCATCATGGACGACCTGAACGAGTTTCCCGACTCCTGGGTAGAGCTATACAACAGCGGAACCGAGGCAGTCAATCTGAAAGACTACAAACTGGGCGTCAAAGACAAGGCAGCCAAAGCCTGGCAGTTGCCCAACAAGACACTCCAAGCCAAAGCCTATATCGTGGTTTATTGCGACAAAGAAGAAAACGGCCTGCACACCGACTCCCGTCTGGAGACAGGCAAGGACGGCGGCGTCTATCTCTTCCAGGGCGACGAGATTGTTGACAAGGTAGAGAAACTCGCCAAGATGCCCGCTCCCAACATCGCCTACGGACGTAAGACCGACGGAGCCGACAACTGGGGGTATCAGACCACACCCACACCAGGAAAGACCAACTGTGGCAAAATCTGCACCGACATTCTGGGAACCCCCGTGTTCAGCCAGAAGGGAAGCGTGTTCACCTCATCGCAGACCATCCAACTGACACTCTCAATGCCCGAGGGAACACCAGACGGAACGGTCATCCGCTACACCACCGACGGCAAGGAGCCCACCGCTTCTAGCACCGCCTACCGTGACCCTATCAGCATCAATTCCAACAAGGTAATCAGGGCAAAACTGTTCTGCGACGGTTACCTCTCACCCATCTCCACCGCACAGTCATACATCTTCCTCGACAGGGAGATGACCATCCCCGTGATATCCATCGTCACAGACGACCGTTATATGAACGACAATGCCATAGGCATCATCAGAAACAACACCAGCAAGGATAACAAGAAAGACTGGCGGCGCCCCATCAATATCGAGATGTTTGATGCCCCGGGCAGCGAGAGCGTCATCAACCAGTTGTGCGAGACCCGCGTCATGGGCGGACAGTCGCGTGAGCACGCCCTCAAGTCACTCGCCGTCTATGCCAACAAGCGCTTCGGCACAAGTCGTTTCGAATATGAGTTCTTCCCCGACCAGAAACCCGGTCTCACCGACTTCAAAAGCATCATGCTGCGCAATGCCGGCAATGACTTCGGAGGCCTCTATATGCGCGACGCCATCATCCAGCGCGTCATGGCACAGAACGCCGACCTCGACTGGCAGGCATGGCGCCCTGCCGTCATCTTCCTCAACGGCACCCATAAAGGCATGCTCAACATCCGCGAGCGCAGCAACGACGACAACATCTACACCAACTACAGGGATGAGAAAGGCAAGGGACTCGAGGACATCGACATGGTTGAGATTTCGCAGGAGAACAGCAAGATGGTAGAGGAACTCAAAGCCGGCACGCTCGACAACTACAATGCTTTCAAGGAATTCTACAATCAGGCAGGCCACACCATGGCCGAATACGAGGAAATCATGGACTGCCAGGAGTTCATCAACCTCATGATTATGAACCTCTACTACTGCAACCTCGACTTCCCCGGCAACAACATCGTCGTATGGAGGCCCATTGCCGATGGTGGACGCTGGCGCTGGATATCCAAAGACACCGACTTCGGAATCGGACTCTACGGCCGCAATGCCAACTACAACACCATCGAGTGGATTTACAACAACAAATACGACCAAAGCAACAACTGGGCCAACACCTCACAGGCCACGCAGTTGTTCCGCAGTCTGATGGCCGACGCTGACTTCAATCGCGAGTTTATCGACCACACCGCCATCTACATGGGCGATTTCCTCAACGAGAGAGGCACCCGCGCCATCTGGGACCCCATGGCAGAACTCGTCAAGCCTGAACTCGTCAAGCACCGTGAGGCCGTCTCTGGCGGCGGAGGCGGCGGTTGGTGGGGCGGCTGGGGATGGCAGCCCAATTACGAGCAAGAAATCAACAACGAAATCAACAACGCCCGCAACTGGCTCAGTCAGCGCACCAATTATTTCTACACATTTGTGGCCAACTATTACAAGTTGGGCACCCCCACTCCACTGGTCATCAACAAGGATTTGACAGAGGAGGTCACCACCATCGTCAACGGAGTGACCATCAGGAACGCAGACTTCGACGGCAAGTTCTTCGCCAACCGCCAACTGACCGTTGAGGGCAAGGGTGCTGAAGGCAGAGAGGTGAAGGGATGGATAGTGGAGAAGACCCAAAACAACAACACCACATCTACCACGGAAGTGAACGAACCTGTCTACACCTTTACCATGCCGTCATGCAAGAAGCTGAAACTGACCGCCATCATGGGCACGGCCGACGGCATCAACGACCTGGCAGCACGTGACTGGAACTGGCGCATCGACGGCCACCAACTCACCGTCAGCGGTGTGAGCAGCGGCACCAATGTCATGCTCTACGACGTGCGCGGTATGCTCCTCGGCAAGGTACGTGGCAACGGTGCAGACATCCGCATCCCGCTGACATCAAGAAACCAGATGTATGTGTTGAAGGTCGGAGCAGAGACCGTGAAAATCAGGTAAGTCAATTTTTGTAGTTAAAGAAGTTAGGCAGTTAAGCCATATGACTTAATTTCACAGTGAAGCGGTCACTTCTTTAACTACTTGAAAGTTGAGCGAATAAAAAGATCCCCACAACCTCAAACGGCGAGGCTGTGGGGATTGTCAGTGCATCATGGTTGCCCATGCTGTGTATATGGAGGGTAAGTACTTACCTGCGGGCACCACCTCCGAAAGTGCCATGAGGTGCTTTGCTGCTGTTGCCAGAGTTAGCCACGCTTCCTGATGGACGGCTGCCGAACACGCGGTTAGGAGTGTTGGCCGAAGTGCTGCGGTGGCTGTTGCCAGTGCCCACCGAGTTGTGGTTGCCATTGCCCATTGGCGGACGGTTGCCGTTGTTCACCGAGGGATTGTGGTTATTGTTGTTCACTGAGGGATTGTGGTTGCCGTTGCCATTGGGCTTCCAGTTGCTGTGGCTGTTATGGCTCAGGTTCCCGTTGTTATGGTTGTTTTGGTTGTTGTGGATATTATTATTGTTGTTGCCATGGCCCTTGGGAGGGTTGGGCTTGTCGATGTGGTGTCCGCTGTAGAAGCTTCCGCCTCTATGGCTGTGTCCACCCTTGAAGGTCACGATCAC
>JAGCXX010000057.1 GCA_017961115.1 Prevotella sp.
CTGTTCCTTTGTCAGTCCCTTGTTGACCTCCTCAAGGCGAGTAGTAGCCCTGTATACGGGGTCGAGTTCGGGCATCACCACGCGGGGTATGGTGGTGCGTTCCTTAGCCTTCATCGAGGCACGGAGCTCTTTGCGCCACTCAGCGTTGCGGTCAGTGAGCACCTCGATGGTGTCGTTGGTGGGGTCGTCGTCCATCACCACATCGGTGCTCTCCACCACAGCGGTTTCTTCGTCCTTCCCCATATGCTCTTCAAAATGCTCCAACTCTTCTTGCTCGGCACGCTTGAAGGTGCCCATACGCTTGAACATCTCGTCCCAGTCTACCAAACTGCCGTCGAACTCAGGACCATCGATGCACACAAACTTCGTCTTGCCACCGATAGTCAGTCGGCAGGCACCACACATGCCGGTGCCATCCACCATGATGGTGTTGAGCGACACGTCGGTGGGTATGTTGTATTTCTGGGTTAGCAGGCAACTGAATTTCATCATGATGGGAGGACCGATAGCGAAGGCCTTGTCGATGTGCTCCTGTTGGATGAACTTCTCGATGCCGATGGTCACGACACCTTTTTCGCCGTAACTGCCGTCATCGGTCATGATGATGACCTCGTCGCTGCTGGCACGCACCTCGTCTTCAAGAATGATGAGGTCCTTGCTGCGCCCTGCAAGCACGCTGAGCACACGGTTGCCGGCGGCTTTCAGCGCACGGATGATGGGGAGCATCGGGGCTACGCCCACACCGCCGCCTGCGCACACCACAGTGCCGTAGTTCTCGATATGGGTGGGGTTGCCGAGAGGGCCTACCACGTCGGTCACATAGTCGCCCTCGTTGAGGTCGCACAGTTTGATGGATGAGAGACCTACTTTCTGCACCACCAGGGTGATGGTGCCTTTTGCGATGTCTGCATCGGCGATGGTCAGAGGCATGCGTTCTCCTTTCTTGCCTACGCGCACGATGACGAAGTTGCCGGCCTTGCGGCTCTTGGCAATGAGCGGAGCCTCAATCTCGAAGAGGAAAACCTTTTCAGAGAATTGCTCCTTGCGGATGATTTTGTTCATAATTAGTGGCTGGGTTTCTGAGTGTGTTCTGGAAAATGCTTGGATTGTTTATGCGAAGTTGTTGCCATCAATCATCTCGAAGCCGCAGTATGGCACGAGCACTTTCGGCACGCGGATACCTTCGGGAGTCTGGTTGTTCTCCAGGATGGCGGCTACGATACGTGGCAGGGCGAGGGCTGAACCGTTGAGGGTGTGGCACAGTTCAATCTTCTTGTCACCGGCATGACGGTAGCGGCATTTCAGACGGTTGGCCTGATAGGTGTCGAAGTTGGAGACAGACGAAACTTCCAACCAGCGCTTCTGGGCTTCGGAATAGACCTCGAAGTCATAGCAGATGGCACTGGTGAAACTCTGGTCGCCTCCGCAGAGCAACAGAATGCGGTAGGGCAGTTCCAATTTCTTCAGCAACCCCTCCACATGCTCCAGCATCTCCTTGTGGCTTTCCTTGGAGTGCTCGGGTTTGTCGATGCGCACAATCTCTATCTTCGAGAATTCATGCAGGCGGTTCAGACCGCGAACATCCTTGCCGTAGGAACCTGCCTCACGACGGAAACATTCAGTGTAGGCACAGTTCTTGATGGGGAGGTCTTGCTCGTCGAGGATTACGTCGCGGTAAATGTTGGTCACAGGCACCTCAGCGGTGGGAATCAGATAGAAGTCGTCGACCTCACAGTGGTACATCTGTCCTTCTTTGTCGGGCAGCTGACCGGTGCCGTAGCCTGAGGCGGCGTTAACCACAGTAGGAGGCATGATCTCGGTATACCCGCTCTTGCGTGCCTCGTCGAGGAAGAAATTGATGAGGGCGCGCTGCAGACGGGCTCCCTTGCCCACATACACGGGGAATCCGGCTCCGGTAATCTTCACACCAAGGTCGAAATCGATGAGGTTGTATTTCTTGGCAAGTTCCCAATGGGGAAGTTTGGCGGTCTCTACAACGGGGTTGGCGGTCCAGTTGCCCACAGTGTCGGTGGCTTCGCAGACTTTCAGATTGCTGCTCACCACACGGTTGTCGGCGGCTGTCGAACCCTCAGGCACTTCGTCATAAGGGATGTTGGGAATCTGGCAGAGCAGGTTGGTCAACTCCACCTCGGCGTTGGCTTTGTCGGCCTCCAGTTGCTTGTTGGCTTCCTTCATTCTGGCGACCTCAGCCTTCACTTTCTCGGCCTCGTCTTTCTGTCCCTGTTTCATCAACTGACCAATCTGGGCGGCGAGTTTTTTGGCTTCCGACAGGTTGTGGTCGAGTGTCAACTGACTCTCACGGCGCCGCTTGTCCACGGCAAGCACTTGCTCAATGGCCTCGCGGGCTCCCTTGAAATGTTTCTTCTCAAGTCCTTTGATGACGCGTTCTGTTTCTTCGCTGATAAGTTTAAGTGTAAGCATAATTGATGATGATTATAATCTCTCAAATTCTCTCTCCAAGCAAGGTGGCAATCTTCCCATCTAAACTTGGAAGGGTAGGGGGGAGGTCCTCCCTTAAAACAAGGTGCAAAGGTACTGCTTTTCAGCCGAACAACCAAGATTTTTTATTATTAATTCATCTTTATTCGCTCTGCTCATCAGCAAGCAGTCACAAGTTGAAGTGTTGAAGAAGTTATGTGGTTAGAGAAGTTGAGTAGTTAATTGATATGATTCATTTACAACCGGGTGATTCTTGCCAAGTAGTCGTAATGGTCGCCTTCGGCAACTATTTCCACAAAAAAACCGTTCTTTCTGGCTTCCTCTGCCAATAAATCCTTGTCGATGTAAAGCCAAGGAAATGGTTCTCCGATGGTGTCCTTGTATTGCATTCGGAATACATGTTCACCATAATAGTTTGCGTCGGGATAGTCGAAATGGCCATCCTCGTCTTCAAACAGGTAACTGATGTCGGAAGAGTCGCAGAGCAACTGACCTTCTGGGGTTAGGATATGACAGAGATGCCTGAAGAACTCCGGCAGGCGTTTCAGGGTGCCGACGATTCCGATGCCGTTCATCAGCATGAGAATGGTGTCGTAAGAACCTTCAAACGTGAAAAAGTCCTGTTTGAGTGCATTTTTGACACCGCGCAGGCGCATGGTTTCTACGGACAGAGGCGATATGTCGATGGCGGTCACGGCATAGCCGCGCCCTTGCAACACCAATGAGTGGCAGCCAGCTCCAGCACCCACATCGAGTATTTTCCCCTTAGCCAAATCCAGTGCTGTACGCTCAATTTCCGGCATGTCCTCGTATTTGCGGAACAGCGTCTGCAAGGGTATTTCGTCCTCTTCGAACATGGGGGAGAACACCCTGAGCCTGTCTGCCGTTTTTTGCTTGTGGTATTCGGCGATGGCTCTGCCCATCGGGTCTTTCTGCAGTTGGTTTTCGAATTGACTCATTTAAACTTAATGTGTTCTCGATTGAAAAGAACCGAAGTGCTCTCGCCTAACATGTGGAAGAATTCACGGGCGGCTCTTTTCACATAAGTATTTTTCAATTGGTGAATGCAGCCATGCATTTGTTTCTCTGGTGTGTCGGTGTCGGTGATGGGGATGGCTTTCAAACCTTGCTCTGCAACCACCGTGCTCTCGCTGAGCAAGGTGATGTAATTGGATTCCCGTATCAGTCTGAACAGCAGATAAACAGTGTTCATCTCGACCTTGATTCGGAAACTGTAGTCGGTTTGTGCTATGGCACGCTCAAAGGCACTGCGGGCTTGGGTGCCCTTTTTGGTCAGAGCCAGGTCGTAGTTCTGCAGTTCCTCGAAAGTGATGGATGAGCGGTTGGCAAGTGCGTGACGGTCATTCACAATGGCTGCAAGGCGGTGACAGAACAACACCTGACTCTCAATCCTTGGATTGGGAGTGGTTGGCTTGAAGGCAAGCACGAAGTCCAGTTCATGGTTCTCCAGACGGGCAATCAGGTCTGCCATTGTCGATTGTGTGACGTTCATCTTGACATGGGGGTGTTTCCTCAGAAAGGCGGTGACGGTTTCCGCCATGATGCTGGCGAACGAGAATGTGACACCGATGTTCAGTTCGCCACCCGTCAGGTCCTTCAGTTCCTCAAGCCTTTGTACACAATTGTCGGCAGAATGGAGCGTCTCTTTGGCAAGTGGCAAGAGTTCCTGACCTGCCTCAGTGAGAATCACTTCATGACTGTTTCTTTGAAACAAGGGTTGTTGCAGTTCATTCTCCAACTGCAAAATCTGGTGTGACAGTGTGCTCTGGCTGATAAACAGTTCTTTGGAAGCCGTTGAGAAATTGAGTGTCTCAGCAAGCTTGACAAAATATTTCAGTTGTCTTAGTTCCATATCAGGCACAAAGTAACTGATTTTCCATGAAAAAACCAAATGTCTATCATACTTTTTGCTCGAAACCATTTTTGGCTATCGAAAAATTCGATAGCAGCATTTCGTTTTTTCTGAGGTGAAGGATGCTGCACAATTCATAATCATTGATTGCAGAACAGGTATAATGGCAGTACCTTTGCACTGTCAAAACAAACCATTTGGTTTAGTGAGAGCTGAACAGTTTGCTCCTTATGTCGAGCTTGAAAATGGTAGAATGAAATTCAAACATTACAAACATTTAAAAAACAAAAGCAATGAATACAACAGCAATAATCGCAATCGTGGCAATGAGTTTGGTAGGTTACATTTTCTGTGTATGGATGACCCGCCACGATAACTTGGAAGTTAGATAAACAGCATCTTTTACCCGACGGCTTAAGCCGTACACTCTTTTTTCCACACTCTCAGACGATGGGAATGTGGTTTTTTATTTACCACAAGAAGGGTATCATTTTGAATTTTACCTTCTCTTCATATTCCTTGTATCCCTCCAGTCCATTTTCCAATACAATCTCTTCGTTGCGGATGCGCTTGGCAATTAAAGGAATGTATCCCATCATAATCAAAAAAGAAATGAGTGAACCCAATACCAGCGGCATGGTCAGGAACAGGATTGTAGTGGACATATACATGGGATGACGGACTATCCCGTACAGCCCCGTGTCAATGACCTTTTGGTTGTCCTGAACCTCTACGGTGCGGGAAAGGTATGTGTTCTCGCGCATGACTTCCGCATAAAGAAGGTACGATGCGAGAAAGAGGACGGCGGCTATCCAAACTACCCAGTCAGGCAAGACAAACCAACCAAAGCGCCAATTCAGCCCGGCTAACAAAAAGGCAATGATGAACAACCAACCGCTTATGGCTACGACAGTCTTTTGTTCGGCTTCCTTTTCCCTGGCATTCAGGCGCTTCCGCAGCAGTTCCGGATTCTTTGCCATCATGACGAGTCCTGCAACGAACATCGGGACGAAAAGGATGCCCATCATCAGCCATCCCTGCCAGAAATTGAAAGAGCCTGCTGGAAGGAATACCAAAAGACCGATGATGACGA
>JAGCXX010000058.1 GCA_017961115.1 Prevotella sp.
GCGGTGTTGAGGGCTATCAGTGCGGAGGCACAGTTGGCCTCCGACCCGACAGCACGGAACTCAAATCGGTTGCCGGTAAAGGCGAACGGACTGGTGCGGTTGCGGTCGGTGTTGTCGATAAGCAGTTCGGGAATCTCGGGAATGTCGAGTTTCATGCCTTGTTTGCCCTCCATGGTGAAGAGGTCTTTCTTGTCCGCTTTCTCGATGTGCTCAAGCAACTCGCTGAGTTGTTTACCGAGAAACGATGAGATGATGGCGGGCGGAGCCTCGTTGGCTCCCAGGCGGTGGGCATTGGTGGCGCTCATGATGGATGCCTTAAGCAGTCCGTTATGGCGGTACACTCCCATGAGGGTCTCTACGATGAATACCACGAAGCGCAGCGTGTCCTCCGGTGTCTTGCCGGGACCATGGAGCAGGATACCCGTGTCGGTCGACAGGCTCCAGTTGTTGTGCTTGCCGCTGCCGTTGATACCTGCGAAGGGCTTCTCATGGAGCAAGACACGGAAACCATGCTTGCGTGCCACGCGTTTCATCAGCGACATGAGGAGCATGTTGTGGTCCACCGCCAGGTTGGTTTCCTCATAGATGGGAGCAATCTCAAACTGGTTGGGTGCCACCTCATTGTGCCGTGTCTTCACGGGGATGGAGAGTTCGAGTGCCTGCACCTCGAGGTCTTTCATGAAAGCCTGCACGCGGTCGGGGATGATGCCGAAGTAGTGGTCGTCCATCTGCTGGTTTTTGGCAGAGTCATGTCCCATCAGGGTGCGGCCTGTAAGCATTAGGTCGGGCCGGGCGCTGTAGAGTCCCTCATCGACAAGGAAGAACTCCTGTTCCCATCCGAGGTTGGAGGTCACCTTGCGCACTTCGGGATAGAAATAGTGGCACACCTCAGTAGCGGCAGTGTTGACGGCGCGCAGGGCACGCAGCAGCGGTGCCTTGTAGTCGAGAGCCTCGCCGGTATAGGAGATAAAGATGGTGGGGATACACAGCGTGTCGTCGATGATGAACACAGGTGAGGTGGGGTCCCAGGCTGAGTAGCCACGCGCCTCAAAGGTGTTGCGTATGCCGCCTGACGGAAACGAAGAGGCATCGGGCTCCTGCTGGGCGAGCAGTTTGCCGCTGAACTCTTCTATCATTCCTCCCTTGCCATCATGCTCGATGAAGGCATCGTGTTTCTCAGCGGTTCCTTCTGTTAGGGGTTGGAACCAGTGGGTGTAATGGGTCACACCATTCTCTTCTGCCCATTGCTTGATGCCCTTGGCCACTGCATCGGCGATGGAGCGGTCGAGGCGTACGCCGTTGTCGATGACATCTACCAGTTTCTCATAGACATCACGCGACAGATATTTGTACATCTTGTCGCGGGTGAATACATATTTCCCGAAAAACTCTGACGGACGCTCCGAGGGAGCAACCACCTCAAGTGGTTTTTTCTTAAAGGCTTCTTCTACTACCTGAAATCTGAGGTTTGCCATATTTTTTGTTGTAATGGATACAAAATGCGCTTTGTTTGGTGCAAAATTACAACATTTAGACGGCTCAATCCGCTTTTTTGTTCAAAAAGATGTTTTTTTCGTGGTTCATTGCGAATGAAATGACTATTTTTGCATATCCAAACAAAGAGGAATAGTTATGAAGCGATTGTTTTTATCAGTCATGGTGCTGACGTGTGCTGCCATGGTATCGGCACAGGACAAGGTGGAGGCTGATTTGTCGGCAGACATAGTGAACCAATATATCTGGCGTGGTCAGGACTTAGGGCATGTGAGCATACAGCCCTCGCTCGAATTGGGATATAAGGGATTGAGTCTGGCTGCATGGGGCAATGTGGGCCTGTCCGATCCTGCCGACACCAAAGAACTGGACCTTACGGCGTCCTATACCGTGGGCGGCTTCTCCATAGGAGTGACGGACTATTGGACTGATGAGTCTGATGGCCGCTATTTCCTCTATGATGCCGACCGCACCGCTCATGTCTTTGAAGCGTTCGCGGGTTATGACTTTGGTGTGGTATCTGTCAATTGGTACACCAATTTTGCCGGCAACGATGGGGTGGGGAAGTCGGGCGACCGCGCCTATTCCTCTTATCTGGAGGTGGCTGCTCCTTTCCAGTTGGGCGGTCTCGACTGGACGGGCACTTTGGGCATTGTGCCCTATGCCACAACGACATACGCCACCGACGGGTTTGCCGTGGTGGCTGCCAGTGTGAGGGCTTCCAAGGAGGTGTCCATCACCGAGAATTTCAAATTGCCGCTCTTCGCCGAGATTGCCACCAATCCTTGCGACCAAAAAGCCTACTTTGTCTTCGGACTGACGCTTAAGGCTTTTTGAGGTTTGATATTTGAGGTTGATGCTGCTTAAATCTCAAACCTCAAATCTTAATCTTATTGTCCTCCCATGCGGTCGAAATAGGTGATGACTTCCTCCCATGTCTTGAAGGAGTCGGAGCCTAATTCTATCACAGTGCCCATGAAGTTGTCATCTTCCTGGCGGTCAATCAGGTAATCACCTGCCATCAGGTGTTTTTGGTTGGTGAAGATGATGTGGTTGTAGGTTGGAGCATCGAAATACTCTTGCATCCATGAAATGGTCTCTGCCATCAGCTTACTCTCGTTGAAGTCGGCGGGAGCGACGATATATACATCATAGGTCTCAATCAACCTTCGGAATGCCTTCTGCGAACTTGACAGTGGTTTGTTGTATCTGTCAGCCAAGGCGTCGTAGGCGATGAGGATGACAGGGCGCTGCCGTCCTTCCTGCAGGTCGTCAATCCATCGTATGACGGGCATTACCGCATGCATGTAGGAACGCTCATCCATGCGGTGCTCGCCATGGAAATGGATGGCGGTGGGGTAGTGTTCACGGAAGAGGTCCCAGGTATGGACCAGCGTGTCGTTGTCGCCGAAGAGTCCCCACACACGACGGCGCTCCTCATCGTTGACCCCGCTGAAGCATTGGGCAGAGGCCTGCTTGTATTCCTTCACCAAGTTGTTGTCTACGAAGAACTTCTGCACACCATCTTTTCGGGGGTTGAAAAACTCCTGTGGTCCTGTCATGCCATGCTCCACCATGGTGTCGCCAATGCGGAAGGCGGGGTTGATGACAATGCGGTCATAGCCATAGAGCTGTTCGGTGTACATACCGCCCATCGATGTGCCGATGATGAGGTCGGGCTGTTCCTCCTCACAGAGGCGGTGGAGTAGGTCGAGAGCCTCCATGGGATGGAGGGGCATGTCTTCTGCGATGATGGTGGCATTGCAAAGTACTTGCCTGAGGCGGGTCACCGTACCGGTCTGTGCCGATGAACCAAAGCCGTGCACATACATCACTTTTTTGCCCGCCATCAGGTCAGGAAACTGCTTGAGATATTTGTTTTCCATTATATTCCTTTTCCTTACTTATTCCTTTACTTAATCGTTTGACTTTAGCATACCTTTTCCCCAAAGGGGAGGATGGTATGGCAAAGATATGTTGTTTTTCACTTAAACAAAAATTTTTCTTGCTATTTTTTGTGTTTGTTGCGACAAGTATCGTAAAATGGGATATTTAGGCATAGATATATGCCTTGTTTGGAGCATTGGGATGTTGAAAAATAACATCGCATTTTTGGTGGGTTCACATAAAATGATTATATTTGCTTCGAAAAAGTAACTGCCTAACAAATTGCTTACCAAATCCTAAATGAAACAATCAATGATGCCTTATCTGGGGACGCTGCTGATAGCCATGTTGCTTCCTTTTTTTCATGTTTCAGCTGCTAAACCCAAGAAAACCGTGCAGACCGACCGAGAGTATTGGGTCTCACAGGCCTGGAAGATGGCAAGTCCTATCCTGGAGAACATGGCCAAGGGGGAGTTGCAGAAAAACATGCAGACCGAATACAGTCCGAGTTTCGACAGCCGCAACAAGAAGGTGGTCTATATGGAGACTTTCGGCCGACTGATGGCGGGCGTTGCCCCATGGCTTGCCCTGCCTGATGATGACACGGCGGAGGGAAAGCAGCGCCGCCAACTCCGCGAGTGGGCGCTGGCGAGTTATAAAAACGCTGTCGACCCCTCGTCGCCCGACTATCTGCTGTGGCAGGGTTCGGGACAGGCTCTTGTCGATGCCGCATATATAGCGGAGAGTTTCCTTCGGGCATACGATGCCCTATGGGTACCGCTCGATGAGGTGACCAAGCAGCGCTATATCAAGGAGTTCACCGGACTGCGCAAGGTCGACCCTCCCTACACCAACTGGTTTCTCTTCTCCTCGGTCATCGAGAGTTTCATGGCGAAGAGCGGTGCCCCATACGATGAGTTCAGAGTCAACACCGCCTGCCGCAAGGTGGAGGAGTGGTATGTCGGCGACGGATGGTATGCCGACGGTCCTGTCTTTGCTTTCGACTACTATACGAGTTATGTCTTCCATGCCATGTATTTGGAGACCCTCCAGGCGATGATTGATGCCAGGGCAAACACCCGCATCGATTACAGGAAATACTACGACCGTGCTCTGAAACGTGCCCAGAAGCATGCCGTCATCCTCGAACGGTTTATCTCGCCCGAGGGCACCTTCCCCGTCATCGGACGCAGCACGCCCTACCGCCTCGCTGCCATGCAACCACTCGCACTCATGGCATGGTATCAGAAACTGCCCGCCGAACTGTCCAACGGACAGGTGCGTGCGGCACTGACCAAGGTGGTGCACCGCATGTACGACATTCACGACAACTACAACTCAGGAGGATACCTCACCATCGGCTTCTGCGGTTCACAGCCCGAGACAGCCGACTGGTATACCAACAACGGAAGCCTGTACATCACCTCAGTGGCCTTCGCTCCCCTCGGACTGCCAGCCGACCACCCATTTTGGACCGACGAGGCACAGCCCTGGACTCAGGTGAAGGCATGGGGCGGTCTGCCCTTCCCCAAGGACCACCGCTGGGCCGATGACCCCAAGACTCCCGACAAGTGGTAACATCTTTTTTATTTTTCATCCGGAGTCTCCGGAAATTCCGGAATCTCCGGAAAAAACAAAAACACCAACAAGACTAATGAGAAAACTACTGACCATCTCCCTGCTTTGCCTCATGGCTTCCACCGTCATGGCAGCCCCTAACACGAAGGCGCGCAAAGTACTCGCCATCATCGACCGTGTCAATACCTATTGGCAGACCAACAACCCCGCTGAGGTGCGCTCCTTCTGGGACAACGCCGCCTATCATACGGGCAATATGGAGGCTTATCTCCTCACGGGCGAACAGCGTTATCTCGACTACTCGCTGCGGTGGGCGGAGCATAACAAGTGGATGGGGGCGACGGAGAGCGACCCAGCCAAGTGGGAATACAAGAATTATGGAGAGGGACAGCGCTATGTGCTCTTCGGCGACTGGCAGATATGCTTCCAGACCTACATCGACCTCTACTGGATAGCCATGGGTATCTATGTGCCGGGCAAGGGTGTCGCCCCAACGGCCTCTTTCACCAATCCTTCCAGATATATCGCGAGAGCGAAGGAGGTGATGCGCTATGAGGCATATTCCAAAGCCAACGACTATTGGTGGTGGGCTGATGCCCTCTATATGGTGATGCCGGTGATGACGAAGATGTACCGCCTCACAGGTGATGTGCGCTACCTCGACAAACTCTATGAGAACCTCTGCTATACAGACAGCATCATGCTGGATACAGAGACCGGACTCTATTTCCGCGATGGGAAATATGTCTATCCCAAGCACAAGACAGAGAGCGGAAAGAAAGACTTTTGGGCAAGGGGTGATGGATGGGTACTCGCCGGACTGGCAAAGGTGTTGAAGGACATGCCTGAGAGTTACGCCCACCGGCAATTCTTTGTCGACAAATATGTCAGATTGGCTCGTGCCGTGGCTGAATTGCAACAGAAAGAGGGGTATTGGACGCGCTCGATGATGGACCCACAACAGGCGCCGGGACCGGAGACGAGCGGAACTGCCTTTTTCACCTATGGAATCCTCTGGGGGGTCAACAATGGATACCTTTCAAAAAAGGAGTTTGCCCCAGTCATCAAAAAGGCATGGCGTTACCTCACCAAAATGGCACTTCAGTCTGATGGCAAAGTAGGCTATGTGCAGCCCATCGGCGAGAAGGCAATACCGGGTCAGGTTGTCGATCAAAACAGTCAGGCGAACTTCGGCGTGGGAGCATTTCTCCTCGCCGCCTGTGAATACGTTAGATTTTGTTCCTAAGCACCCCAAAATAATCATATGTCTAAACTCCCAAACTCCTAAACTCCTAATTTGCATATAACTATGAACTATGAATTATGAACTATAAACTATTCTTGACCCTCCTAAACTCCCCCAAAAAGAATCATATGTCTAAACTCCTAAACTCCTAGACTCCTAAACTCCTAAATAAAAATATGAAAAAGCCATTATTATTTTTGCTGGCCATGACGGCTATGACGGCCTTTGCCGACAATGTCCCCACTTTTACAGAGTGGCACGACATGCAGGTGAATGAAATCAACCGGTTCCCAGCCCACACTTGGTTCTTCGCATACGAGAATCCTGAGGTGGCGAGAAAAGGGAACATGAAAATCTCTGACAATTATCTCTCCCTTGAGGGAAAATGGCGTTTCCGCTGGGTGGAACATGCCGACCAGCGGCCTACGGACTTCTTCGAGGAAGGATACAACGACTCGGGATGGAGCCAGATGAACGTTCCGGGACTGTGGGAACTCAATGGCTTCGGCGACCCCATCTATGTGAACATCGGTTTCGGATGGCGCGGCCATTTCAAGAACAACCCGCCGGAGGTGCCCACACGCGACAATCACGTGGGTAGTTATCGAAGGGTAATCAACATCCCCGACACATGGCAGGGAAAGCAGGTCATCGCCCACTTCGGTTCGGTCACGTCTAATATGTACCTATGGGTAAACGGCCACTTCGTTGGCTATACCGAGGACAGCAAGATGGCGGCGGAGTTCGACCTCACGCCATATCTGAAAAAGGGCGACAACCTCATCGCGTTCCAGACATTCAGGTGGTGTGATGGCTCCTATTGCGAGGACCAGGACTTCTGGCGTCTCTCAGGTGTGGCCCGCGACTGCTACCTCTTTGCGCGCGACAAGGCGGTGCATATCGATGACATCCGCATCACCCCCGACCTCGTCAACAACTACAAGGATGGTGTGCTCGATGTGAAGGTCAACTTCACAGGGAAGTGCCACCTCACACTTGAACTGCTCGACGCAGAAGGCAATACCGTGGCGCAGCAGGTGGTGCAGAACCCCAAAGACGGGGTGGCGCAGGTGAAGATGGAGGTCAGCAACCCCAAGAAATGGACGGCAGAGACACCCTATCTCTATACGCTGCTCGTATCGCCCACCACACCCAATGCCCGTTTCACTGCCTACGAGGCGATACCGCAAAAGGTGGGTTTCCGTAAGGTGGAGATACGCGATGCCCAACTGCTCGTCAACGGAAAGGCCATCTACATCAAGGGTGCTGACCGCCACGAACTGGACCCCGATGGAGGATATGTGGTGTCACGGGAGCGCATGATTCAGGATATCCAGATCATGAAGCAGTTCAACATCAACGCTGTGCGCACTTGCCACTATCCCGACGACCCCATATGGTATGACCTCTGCGACGAATACGGCATCTACCTTTGTGCAGAGGCCAATCAGGAGTCGCATGGCTTTGGCTACCGCAATGACTCCGAGGCAAAGAAACCGCAGTTTGCCAAACAGATTTTGGAGCGCAACCAGCACAATGTGTCGGTTAACTTCAATCATCCGAGCGTCATCATCTGGTCGATGGGCAACGAGACGGTCAACGGACCCAACTTCACCGCTGCCTATCAGTGGATCAAGAGTCAGGACCTCAGCCGTCCCATTCACTGGGAACAGGCAGGGAGCGGTCCCAACACCGATATCCGCTGCCCGATGTATGCCAGTCAGGAGTGGTGTGAGCGCTATGCCAAGAGCAACCGTCCCGAGGACCAGAAACCGCTCATCCAATGTGAGTACAGCCATGCCATGGGCAATTCCTGCGGAGGTTTCAAGGAATATTGGGACTTGGTGCGCAAATATCCCAAATTCCAGGGTGGCTTCATTTGGGACTTTATCGACCTGTCGCTTCAAGGCACCGACAAGGAAGGCCGTTCCATCTATATGTATGGCGGCGACTACAACAGCTATGATGCCAGCGACAACAACTTCAACTGCAACGGACTCATCAGTCCCGACCGCGTGCCCAACCCGCACATGTATGAGGTGGGTTACTACTATCAGAACATCTGGGCTACGCTGAAGCGTGGCAGTTCTATCTCACTGGAGGTGCTCAATGAGTACTTCTTCCGCAACCTCGACAATATCTCTCTTGAATGGCAACTCGTCAGCGAGGGCAGGATTCTCCGTGAGGGGCGCATCGACCGTCTCAACGTGGCTCCGCAGCAGACGGCTTCCTATCAGCTTCCTATCGGCGACAACGACTTGAAGGGGAATTACCTCAACATATTCTTCAGGCTGAAGAGTGCTGAACCCCTCATGAGCGCAGGACAGATTGTGGCTTACCAGCAGTTTGGTGAGGCTGAGGCATTCACCTTGGCTGACATGGTGACAAATGGTGGCGGTCGCATCAAGGGCAAGGTCAACAAGAAAACGGGTCTCCTGACCGTTGCCAACGACGTGTTCAATGCCGTCTTCGACATGCAGAGCGGCTGGTTGAAAGAATGGACGGTCGGCGGCACACCGATGCTGGGACAGGGCGGAACCATCCAGCCCAATTTCTGGCGCGCACCCACCGACAATGACATGGGAGCACAGATTCACCGCAGATATTCGGCATGGCGCAACCCGGCGATGAAACTGCAGTCCATCACCTGGGACAAAAAGGCCAACGCCGTGACAGCACTCTTCGACATGCCCGACATGAAGGCCGCGTTGGAGATGGTGTATGCCTTCAAAACCGACGGACAGGTGGTGGTCACAGAGAGCCTGCGCACGGATGAGAGCGCAAAAATCTCCAATATGATGCGCTTCGGACTGGTGGTGCAGCTGCCTTATAATATGGACCGCAGCACCTACTACGGACGCGGACCTGTTGAGAACTATGCCGACCGTAAATATTCACAACTCATCGGTGTATACCGCCAGACCGCCGACGAGCAGTTCTATCCCTATGTCCGTCCGCAGGAGACAGGCACCAAGAGCGACATGATGTGGTGGGAACAGACCACCAGAGGAGGTGTCGGTCTGCGTGTGGTGAGCTTGGAGAAGCCCTTCTATGCCTCTGCCCTGCATTACAACATCGCCGACCTCGACGATGGTGATGACAAGGAGCAGCACCATTCCCCGCAGGTCCCGCACTCGCAGTTCACCAATCTCTTCATCGACGGTGAGCACACCGGCGTGGGTGGTGTCGATTCATGGAGCGGCAATGCGGAGGCTCTGCCTCCCTACCGTGTGGCATACGCCCCGAAGAAGTTCTCTTTCCTCATCTCACCCATCAGATAAATAATCATCAAGTCCGACCTGTCCGACCTGTCCGACTCGTCCGACTCGTCCGACTCGTCCGACTTGTCCGACTTGTCTGACTCGTCCGACTCGTCCGACAATAATAATAAGAATAACTCTAAAAAAATACCTATGACAAAAAAGATTCTTTCATTGCTGGTGCTTGCCATGGTGCTCGCCATGCCCGCCAGCGCACAGCGACAACTCACCGTCAAGGCAAAACCAGGTGCCGCCATCCATTCCACCATGTACGGCATCTTCTTCGAGGACATCAACTTCGGTGCCGACGGCGGACTCTATGCCGAGATGGTGGAGAACCGCTCCTTTGAGTTTCCCGACCGGCTGATGGGCTGGAATGTCTTCGGCAATGTGCAGGTGAGCGACGTAAGGCCCGCCTTCGACCGCAACCCGCACTATGTGGTGCTCGGCGACTCCGGGCACATCGAGAAGCGCACGGGACTTGAGAACAGGGGGTTCTTCGGCATGGGCCTGAAGAAAAACCTGCGCTATGACTTCTCGGTCTATGCCCGTCTCCATGACGGAGGCAGCAAACCGGCACGCATCCGCGTCGAACTGGTCAATGCTGCCAATAACATCATCACACGGCAGCGCATCACCATCGACAGCCGCGATTGGAAGAAATACACCTGTTCGCTGACCTCCAATGTCTCCGAGCCGAAGGGACTCATGCGTATCTTCCTTGAGACAGCCGAGGGAGTGGACCTCGACCACGTGTCGCTCTTCCCCTCTGACAACTGGCACGGACTGAGAGCCGACCTTGTCAAAGACCTGGAGGATTTGCATCCCGGCATCTTCCGCTTCCCCGGTGGCTGCATCGTCGAGGGTACTGACCTGGAGACGCGCTACCAGTGGAAAAACTCAGTCGGACAGGTGGAGAACCGCCCACTCAACGAGAACCGGTGGAACTACACCTTTGCTCACCGCATGTATCCCAACTATTTCCAGACCTACGGAATGGGATTCTATGAATTCTTCATCCTCTCGGAGAAGATTGGTGCGGAACCCCTGCCCGTGGTGAGCTGCGGACTGGCCTGCCAGTATCAGAACCGCACAGACGATGCCCATGTGCCGGTGGATGACCTCCAGCCGTATGTCGACGACGCTCTCGACCTCATCGAGTTTGCCAACGGCGGCACCGACACCAAGTGGGGCAAGCTGCGTGCCGATATGGGACATCCCGAACCATTCAACCTCAAGCAGATTGGTGTGGGCAACGAGCAGTGGGGCGAACTCTATCCCGTCAGACTGGAGAAATTCGTCAAGGCTATCCGTGCCAAATATCCCAACATCTTGATTTGCGGTTCGAGCGGTCCATCTGCCGACGGACGTGACTTCGACTACGGATGGCAGGAGATGCGCCGTCTCAAGGTCGACCTCGTCGATGAGCACTACTATAAACCGCCGCAGTGGTTCTTCGACAATGCCGGACGCTACGACAACTACGACCGCAAGGGACCGAAGGTGTTCGCTGGCGAGTATGCCGCTCACGGACGTGGTGACCTCAACAACTGGGAGGCAGCCCTCTCCGAGGCAGCCTTCATGACGGGTCTGGAGCGCAACGCCGATGTGGTGTGGCAGGCGACATATGCTCCGCTGTTCGCCCATGTCGAGGGCTGGCAGTGGAAACCTGACCTCATCTGGTATGACAATCTCACCACCGCACGCTCTGCCAACTGGTATGTGCAGATGCTCTACGGCACCAACCGTGGCACCAATATGGTGAACCTGACGGAGGACGGACAGCCGGTGAAGGGCAAAGACGGCCTCTATGCCAGCGCTGTCTATGACAAGGACACCAAGCAGTATATCGTCAAGTTGGCAAACAATGCCGACCGCAGTCAGGACGTGGTCATCACCATGAAAGGACTCAAGACGGTGGGCAAGGTGTCGACGACCACACTCTCCGGCAACATCTCCATGGAGAATCTCGTGGGAAAACCCGAAACCATCCATCCGGTTGCGGGCTCTCTTGAGGGCAATGGCAACACCATCTCCGTGGCGGTGCCTTCCAAGGGATTCATGGTCCTGAGGTTCTGATGATGATGAGAAACAGACATATCCTGCTCTTGCTGCTGGTCGCTGCCGTCCAAACCCTTTGGGCGCAGACCAGCGGCAAGAGTTATGACTCCTACCGTGGACTGGTGATGGCGGGCTACCAAGGGTGGTTCAGCACGCCCGACGATGGCGGCGACCGCGGATGGTATCACTATCAGGGCAGGAGCGGGGAGTTCAAGCCTGGTGCCACAGGTGTTGAGATGTGGCCCGATGTGAGCGAGTATGAGAAGACCTACGAGAGTCCTTTCTCCCTGGATGACGGGAAAAAGGCGCGTCTGTTCTCGCCCCGTGACTACTCGACGGTCGACACGCATTTCAGGTGGATGAAGGAGTATGGCGTCGATGGGGTGTTTATGCAGCGTTTCGTCGTCGACCAGAAATGGCCGAAGGGGAAGGCGCACCACGACACTGTTCTCGACAATGCCATGCGGGCGGCAAGAAAATATGAGCGAGCCGTCTGCATCATGTACGACCTCACTGGAATGAAGGAGGGCGATGAGAAAGTGGTGCTCAGCGACATCCAGCAGTTGGCAAGGAAATACAGTCTTTTCGACCACTCACGATGTCCTTCCTATCTCTATCATCGCGGAAAACCGTTGGTGGCGGTGTATGGCGTGGGGTTCAACGATGGCCGCAAATATGGCTTTCCACAGACAGAGGCGATTATCCGTGGTCTCAAGCAGATGGGGTACAGCATCATGGTCAGTGTGCCAGGTTACTGGAGGACACTGAACAAGGATACGGAGAATGATGTGAGGCTCCATCAGCAGATAAAGATGTGCGACATCCTGCTGCCATGGTATGTGGGAAGGTACAACGAGCAGACGTTTCCCGCTTTCCAGCAGCGCATCATCGATGATATGAGGTGGGCAAAAGCCAACAACATTGACTTCGCGCCGCTGTGCTTCCCTGGATTCTCATGGCACAACTTGCATTATCCACAAAAGGGACCGGGTGAGGCCATACCGCGCAACAAAGGCTCTTTCTATAAAAAGCAACTCGATTTCTGCGTCAACAATGGCGCTGAGATGATCTATATCGCCATGTTTGATGAGATAGACGAGGGAACGGCGATATTCAAAATCGCACGCAAAGTGCCTACACCTGCCACTGGCAGTAACTTCGTTCCATTGGAGAAAGGCGTCAAGAGCGACCACTACTTGAAACTCACCGGCAAGGCAGCGAAGAAACTCAGGAAAAAGTTGAAAATCTCTCGATAATCGCCAAATCTCCCACAACTCCCACCATTACCTTGATTAACAACTATTAACTGAAAAAATCTTCAAATTCGGGAACGTGTTCAAAATAAATTTTGTAACTTTGTGGCCTAAAGTATAAAGATCAGCATTTTTAAAAGATTAGCACTGTATTCATCACTATATCAGTATGGTTGATATGTTAGGACTATACCAGAATCCTGTCTTTTTTGCGTCTTTACCTATGGTATTGGTTGAGACCAATCACTGCCAAAGACACAGATGAGCGTGCAGCATGGCTGACGGCATACGCTGTTGGCCGTGTATCTTTTACTATATATATTGGCATTACAGACAGATTTAAATAGATTATGATTCAGTCCGGCGGGACTGAAGTGATTCAAATTAAAAAGGGAAGAAGTTAATAGTGAAATAAGTGACCTTTTTTTTAAGTTTTGAATGAATGGGGGCTATGGCGATTGGTTCGTCGTAGTCCTTTTTTTGTCAAACTTGTCCGACCTGTCCGACTCGTCCGACTCGTCAGACTCGTCCGACCTCCAATACTTCGAGCAACTGTTCGAAGCGGTCGATGCGGCAGAGGTGCTCATGGTCGAACTCATCTGTCACCTCGTGAGCCCACGTGAACTCAAAGGGGATATGTACGGCGTGGCCGCCCAGGCGCAGCACGGGTTCGATGTCCGACTTGAAACTGTTGCCCACCATCAGCAACTCGCCGATACCGATGCCGAAAGTGACACACAGTTCTCTGTACTGGCGGGGCGTCTTGTCCGATACCACCTCTACACGGTCGAACAAGTCCCACAGTCCCGACCGCAGCAGTTTGTTCTCCTGGTCGAGTATCTCACCCTTGGTGAACAGCACCATCTTCCACTTGCCCCTGGAGCGTATGGTCTCTAAGGTGGTCTTGACACCAGGCAAAGGCGTGGCGGGGATGTTGAGCAGGCTGCGCCCCAGCATCTGGACACGCAGCAATTGTTCGGCACTGATGCGGCCGCCGCTGACACGGACGGCATTCTCCACCAACGACAGCGTGAAGGCCTTGCTGCCATATCCCAGTTCGGGCATGTTGGCTGTCTCGGTCTTGAACAGTTCGGATGAGACATAGTCTTTGTCTCCGTAGGGTGAGAGTATCTGGCAATACTCCCTCTCCACGGCCTCGAAATGCGATTGGCAGTCCCATAGCGTGTCGTCGGCGTCAAAAGCAATCACTTTGATATCTTTCATGCGGCTTTCATGCGGATGATGTGAAAAACAGGGGCGAAGATACAAAAAAAAACTCACTTTTTCATGCCAACAGAGGCATTTGTGATTTTTTATTCTTATCTTTGCGAAATCAAGGTGGTTTCTATTCATTCGCTCGCACTGATGTTGCAGATACTATGGCAGATGATTACACATTATTATATAATATATATCCCGAACACAGACATTTTACCATTCATGGCAATTGTCTAAACTCCTAAACTCCTAAACTCCCAAACTTCTAAACTCCTAAACTTCTAAACTTCTAAACTCCTAAACTCCCAAACTTCTAAACTCCTAAACTCCCAAACTTCTAAACTCCTAAAATAATACACTTCAATACTATGACAACGACCAACAAAAACGCATCAGTGAGAAACTATGACTCGTTTCTTGCCGAAATCAAGCAATTCATCAGTGCCGACCGCATCTATACCGATGAGCTACGCACGCTGGGGTGGGGAACAGACGCCAGTTTCTACCGCCAAATACCCAAAGTAGTCATCCGAAGCGATGGCGAGGAAGAGGTGGCACGCATCGTCAGGGCATGCTCCAAGTATAAGTTGCCTTTCACTTTCCGCGCTGCCGGCACCTCGTTGTCCGGACAGAGCATCAGCGACTCGGTGCTTATTGTCGCCGGCAAGCATTGGGAGAAGTATGAATTGGCATCCGACCAGGAGACCATCCGGATGCAGCCTGGCATCGTCGGGGCAAGGGTCAACGAGATACTGAAACCCTACGGCAGGGTGTTCCCACCCGACCCGGCTTCCATTGGCAGCGCCATGGTGGGCGGCATCGTGTGCAACAACGCATCGGGAATGAACTGCGGCGTGCATGCCAACAGCGACCGCATGATGGTGAGTGCCCGCATCATTCTTACCGACGGCACCGTTGTCGACACTGGCGACGAGAAGAGCCGTGAGGCATTCCGGCAGTCACACCCAGATTTCCTGAGGAAGATAGAGGAGTTGCGCGACCGTGTCAGGGCGGACAAGGAACTCGCCGAGCGCATCCGGATGAAATACAGCATCAAGAACGTGACGGGTCTCAACCTCCGTCCGTTGGTGGCCTACGATGACCCCTTCGACATCATGGCGCACTCGATGGTGGGTTCGGAGGGTACATTGGCATTCCTGTCGGAGGTGACCATGCGCACCCTGCACGACTATCCCTTCAAGGCATCTGCCATGGTCTATTTCCTCTCCATGCGTGAGAGCTGCGAGGCAGTGGTGGCGATGAAGAAGCTCAAGGCGGGTGACGACGACCTGAAGATGAGTGCGGAGAACCTTGTAGTGAAGAGCGCGGAGATGCTCGACTACAAATCGCTAAGTTCTGTCGACGACCCCGTCTATCTGAAATACAAGGAGGATGTCGACGCCGGACGCATCGAGGGTGTCGCTCCTGGTGACTACCACAACCTGACCGCCATCCTGACGGAGACGAAGGGTATCACTCACGAGCAACTGCTGGAGAAAATCAAGACCATCCAGGAATGCCTCGGACAGTTCCGCCTCTATATCCCCGCTGAGTTTACTGAGGACCCGGCTGTCTATGGCAAATACTGGGCGATACGCTCGGGCATCTTCCCCTCGGTGGGCGGCACTCGTCCTGTGGGCACCTCCTGCCTCATCGAGGATGTGGCGTTTTATATCGACGACTTGCCTGAGGCCACCGTCAAGTTGCAGAAACTCATCGCCGACCATGGCTATGCCGACGCCTGCATCTATGGCCATGCCTTCGAGGGCAACTACCACTTCATCCTCAACCAGAGTTTCAAGAGCGAGAGCGAAGTGCGCAGATATGAGGAGATGATGCGCGACGTGGCACGCCTTGTCGTCGAGGAGTATGACGGTTCGCTGAAGGCGGAGCATGGCACGGGGCGCAACATGGCACCGTTTGTGCGCTATGAGTGGCGCGACAAGGCGTATGAGGCGATGCGCCAGCTCAAGGATATTTTCGACCCCGAAGGATTGCTCAATCAAGGTGTGATTTTCAACGATGACCCAGAGTGCTTCATCAAATGCCTGAAACCGCTGCCTGTGCTCGACTATGACTTCGACCGTGTGCCCGACGGTGGCGTTTACCTGAAACTCGGAGGTGGAAAGATATCTACTGCCAAGGAGACCATCGAGGCGGTGAAGAGGGCTAACCAGTGCATGGAGTGCGGCTTCTGCGAGGTCAACTGTATGTCGTGTGGTCTGACGCTCTCCTCGCGAATGCGTATCGCCGTGCAGCTTGAGATTCGCGAGCTGGAGGCGA
>JAGCXX010000059.1 GCA_017961115.1 Prevotella sp.
CCAACCCATTGATGAACAGTCGTTTGTCGCCGAAATAGTGCTTTCTCACTGCTGGCCAAAGCCGGTTGATGTCAGCACTCGTGCCGTTTCCTCCGAAGACCACTCCTTCGTAGTCGTCCTGTGAAGCGTCCTTCGTCACTTCCACCGTGTCGCCCACGGCTAGGAACACATCAGAGACATCCATTAACAACACACTCTGAGAGTGAGGTAAATCAATACTCCCCTCAAACGTGCCATCCTGAGCCACAGGAATGTTGTATATCAGTTCCTTTTCTGTAAACAGGTCGTATGCTCGCACAGAAATAATGTTCCATTCATCTGCTGGCTTGTTCAGTATGCGTCCTTTTAGCACCGCCGTTCCACTGTGAAACTGATATTCGTCGATAGCGCTCACCGTCATGCTGACAAGGGTGAGCAGTGTGGTGATGATAAAACCTCGTCCCAACGTTTGAAGTGGGAAGCGAAGCGTTACGGGGGATATTCTCATATTATATATCTATATCACAATCCTAACATTCAATGATTTCTATCCGAGTTGGAAGACAAAGAAAAAGAAGAAATCTCAGATGGTCGGTCGTAGTTCCACTGAAGGAGACACTCCTGCTGGTGCACGAAACCATAAAGAAACAGATGCTTTCTCAGGTGCACGATCCCTATATTCAGAGACTTCTTCGGATGCAAATTTACAACAAAATTCGAGAATTCTAACGAAAACGTGCAAATTTTCCGCACTCCTACTGGTGAGGTTTCCTTCCCTTCCTCGCTTATAGAGATCACAGTTTTTAGCATTTTACGACAGAATTCTCATCGTTTTTTGGAGTCTGTCGCAACTTCGGTCTTCAGTCGCGCCAACTTCAGCAAGAAAAAGCGAAAAAACTTTGCTGACGCTTAAAGCCGCTCTATCTTTGCATCAGAAAAAGAACAAAAAACAAAAATAATAACAAATAAAAAAAGAAAAAATTATGAAGACAATGAATGCAACCCCAATGACAATTGCTCAGTATGAGCATAATCATGTAGACTTCGCCAAAAAGTGCAAGAAAGCCATCTCCAAGTTCATCAACACCTACCTGGTTTTCTTCCAGATGCCCACCGGAATGTATGTGAATCCGGAACAGCAGAAGCAGATTTGGCGCTAACCAACTCGTTCAATAAGAACAGACAGACAAACCATTGAGACATAATTGGACAAATCGGGCGAAATCTACCCTAAAAGGCATAGATTTCGCCCGATTTGTTTTATCATTCCTGGCGAGGAAGTAAAGCAAAAACAGGCTCTAAGTATGAAGTGATACTTACGATTTCCGGAGCCCACCGGAATGCATGTGAATCCCCTGATGCAAGAGAATGGGAACACAAAGATATGAATTTAATTCAAGGAGGAAAATAATATTGATTCTGGCGTAGCGTTTTAGGTATGGTTGGTGTAATATAAGTATGGAACGTCAAAAGTACATATCGTTGATAGCTAAGCTGCGGCAAACAACAATGGCAAGAGCAATGTCGTTGCTCAACGATCATGATACTGCGGAGGACGTGTCAGAAGAGGTTTTGCTGAAATTATGGGAAAGGCATAGAGATTTGCACGATGACGAAGACAAAGTGAAGCATTTGGCAAACTTGATGGCGAGAAATCTTTCGCTGAATCTTTTACGCCAGCGGCGACGACATCCCATTATGAGATTAATCCATTGGTGGGAGAAGGAAGATGATGAGTCATCCGACATTCCCGAACCATTTACCCCTCAACAGTATGTGGAAGACGAAGAAACTGGCGACATCGTTCAACGCGCCATGGGTCAGTTACCTTACAACTGGCGGAAAATCGTTGAGATGCGGGAATTTGAAAAGATGAGTTATGCAGAGATTGCCCAGGTATTGGGAACCAGCGAATCATCGTGCCGAGGTATGATGTCGAAAGCACGACAGAAACTGTTACAACTAATAAGCAAAATAACATGATGATGGAAAGAGAGCATATACAGAAACTGCTTGACAGATATATGTCTGCTGAGACAACCAAAGAAGAGGAACAATTTCTCTACGAATATTTCAGTAGCCATCGCGACATTCCTGCTGAATGGCGGAACTTCTCCATACTGTTCAGAGGCATCAAAAAATGTGAACTCACGAAAGATGCTTCACATAATAAGAGGAATGCTCTGAAGTGGTGTGCCGCAGCAGCTGTAATAGTCTTCATCTTCGGAATAGGGCTATTGGGGATGCACCAAGAGGAAACGAGCAAACCATCAGAGATTATAGCCCAAACAAAAGAGATACCCACCATCGATGACAAGGTTTCCATGCAAGAGATCATACTGGAAGAAAAGCCTGTTGTCGCAAAGGTAAAACAAACACGTTTAGCTAAGTCAACTCGTTCTGTTAGAAATGACAAGTCTGTGACACAGAAAGAATATATGCAGAAAGAAAAAGAAGAACAACACATCAGCAAAATGCTCGAGGATGCCGATAAGGCCTTTTCATTGGCGACGTTACAATGTACAATGAATATAGACGAATCTTTCTTGCAGGATGAGAAAAGAGAAGAAACAGATAACGAAACTAATATTTTTCTATAAAAGATGAAACACTTGATATTACTTACAGTTATATGGAGTTGCACATTGGTTGGATTTGCTCAAACACATGTTAGGCAAGCTGTCGATGACATGCTTGCAAAGCATCCAGAGTGGATTGTCAACTATGGGAAGAATGAGAGTACCAGCACCAACCCCCAAAAGACTGGTATCCAAACCAATCGCATCTACCATCTGTCGATGACCGATGTTGCGGCCATAGATTCTCTTTTGAGTGCCTTCGACGCCGATAAAATGGATGGCTACAGTTACATACGCACATCTGCCGCATACAATCATGCCACCCTCAAGCGTCATCGCAATACCGTTACGTTGCAAAACAATGAGCGATTGGAAAGTCATTCCACTGAATACAGCTTTGTTTCACTTTCGGTCATAGATCCAGAGCATAACGGTTGCCGTACCTGCTATGTTTTAAAATGGTATCCCTTCAAAGAAGGCCGGACGGAAGCCAAACTATATATTCTCTACGGACCAAGACCCAACAATCAATAACCTGTTATTTTCAAAAACAATGAAGAAGATTACAATGACCCTGCTGATGCTGACCATTACATTGGCGGCATCTGCACAAAACGCAGTGGATGACCTCATCGGCAAACTGTTGAAAACCTATCCTAAGACCCCATCACGGGAAATGCTTGACAAAAACCCTGAAACAGGAAAGCTTTTACGCCATATCACGGAATACACTTTTCGTGACATCAAGCCGAAGAAGTTCGTCCCTCTTATCAACGCCTTGCGTGATTCACAGAATGGTTATTACACACAGGAAAGTACGATTGATGGCAATGGCTATGTCTACGAACTTCGCATAGCCGACATTGACCCTGATTACCGTACGGTCTATATCCTGGAGACGAAAGGCAACGATGCCGACCTGCATGTTCTCTACGGCAAGATGCCCTACAGCGAGATGTCTACTAACTTCAGTTACTCTCCTGACAAATACTACACCATCATCAACAAATTAACAGGTGCTAAGTTGGGAATGTCGTTCGACTACAATAATCACGCCAGCACTTATAAGGAATCCACCCCATCAGGACAAGGCCCTAATGGTATCATCATCACCGACAGGAAGGTTTTCCGCTTCAAGTTTGTGCCAACTATCGTTGTCGATACACGCTTCACTGATTCCGTGAGCGAAGACTGTTTCATCGTAACAGAGGACCTGTTTGCATTAGAAGACGGCTCTGAAGCCGAAGAGGGGCAGTGGCTCATATTCCGTTATCTGAACAAGAACAATCCCTTTCAACAATGGAAGCTTATCGATAAAGATGGTGTAGTCACAATTATCAATAAAGCTACAGGGCGTTGCATTGACCTTGCCGGAGGTGAGACGAAGGAAGGGGCTGCCGTGTTCAGCTATGACATCAATGAAGACCCACAAAGCAATGCCAACCAAAAATGGGTAATAGAGAAAGCAGATTAGTGTCCATCACCCATTCAAGGCAACAAAATAAGCTCAAGGTTCTCTAAGTTCGAAATGAGTAGTAAATAAATAAAAGGTTAAGTTACACGTGTCAGGTAGGGGGCGCAGCGATGCGCTCCCTACTTCTGTCTGATATACTCCAGACGCTTTGCGACAGTATTCTCATGGTTTATGGGGAAGTGTCGCAATTTCTGTATCATGTCGCTCCAACTTCAACAAGAAAAAGCGAAAAAACTTTGCTGACGCTTAAAGCCGCTCTATCTTTGCGTCAGAAAAAGAACAAAAAACAAAAATAATAACAAATAAAAAAAGAAAAAATTATGAAGACAATGAATGCAACCCCAATGACAATTGCTCAGTATGAGCATAATCATGCAGACTTCGCCAAAAAGTGCAAGAAAGCCATCTCCAAGTTCATCAACACCTACCTGGTTTTCTTCCAGATGCCCACCGGAATGTATGTGAATCCGGAACAGCAAAAGCAGATTTGGCGCTAACATGACTGTCCAATACGGACTGACAGACAGTTGAGACATAATTTGGACAATTCGGGCGAAATCTACCCTTGAAGGCATAGATTTCGCCCGAATTGTCGTTGGTGAAATAAGCAAATTGACATGCCTGAGACAAATGTGTGCAGTACAGAGAGGATTTATCGGAAATAGTATTATCTTTGCATATATTTTGAAAGATTACAGGTGCATCACATACGGTTTTTGAAAGTATAAAATGAAAAAAATCTTGTTCCTTCACGGCTTTTATGCCAGTGGGCAGTGTGTACCAGCATTGGCGTTGCGCGAGTCTTTTGAGAATCGTGCTGAGGTGATTACCCCTGACCTCCCATTACACCCGAAGGAGGCAATCGGCTTTATCCGTGAGTTGATAGACCGCGAAAAGCCAGACCTGCTGGTCGGCAACAGTTGTGGTTCGTTCTATGCCCAGATGCTGGCACCGATTGTCGGAATACCTGCTTTGTTGGGCAATCCGCATTTCCAGATGACAGAGTTTCTGAAACCTCGCATCGGTATTCATCAACGCAAATCACCACGCAAGGACGGCAGGCAACAGTTCATCATTGACGAAGCTCTCATACAGGAATTCGCTGAATTGGAGGCCATTCAGTTCAACTATTGCAATCCGTATTATAAGGACAAAGTATGGGGCTTGTTTGGTGAAAACGACACGCTGGCACATTTCGAACCGCTGTTTCTGGAACACTACAGCCATTCTTTTCATTTCCCCGGAGGCCATACCCCGACTGCTGAGGAAGTTCGCACATGGTACGTGCCACTGATAGAGAAGCTGTTAATGACGTGAAGAAACTGAAAGCATAATACTAAAGACCTACGGACAGCTGCGTCGAAATTAAGTTGCATCCCGTCAATAAAAACAAAAAAAGTGTTTTTTATTTTGTATTGCACTCGATTTGCACTAACTTTGCTACCCGAAACCAAAAAAACATCAAGATGAGAAAACTGATCATCGCTCTGCTGGTATGCCTCCCTATGGCAGCCGCAGCACAAAGCAACTGGGAGAAGCCCGACCAGGAGAAGGCTGCCCCACAGAAATCAACCGAATATCAATATGCCAAATACTTGGGCAATGTGGTCCCTGTGGTAAACGGTGAGGTAATATGGGAGAAGACCTTTGTCAACAGCAAAAATGCCGAAGACAACTACAACACCATGCTCAATCTGCTTACCAACATGACAAAGGAGGACATACAGCTCGACAAGAGCAACGTGTCACTTGTCAACAAGGAGGAGCACAAAATCATCGGCCATTATGAGGAGTGGATGACTTTTACCAACACATTCATCAACCTCGACCGCACCCGATTCATCTACACCCTCACTGCTGACTGCGAGGACAACAAGGTGACGGTGCGCATCATGCGTATCAACTATTGGTATGACGAGAACCGCAATGGTGGTGAGCGTTATCGCGCCGAAGAGTGGATTACCGACGAGTGGGCACTGAATAAGAAGAAGACCCGCCTCTCCAGACTCTCCGGTAAGTTCCGCCGCAAGACTGTGGACCGCGTAGAGGAGATATTCAACAATATCGGAATGAAATTGGGGGCGCAGTAGTGTATGAGACCGACTGAAGACCCCATGAACGAGACAGAGGAAGTACAGGAAGGGCTTCCCCGTCATCGCCGTCACCGCAAGCCCGCCAGCGACCAGCTGCTGGGCTTCCGCAACGTGCTCAACATCATCTTCATGGTGCTCGCCATCATTGGCGTGGTGGTTTATCTATGGTTCGACAGCACCATAGGTACCTATATCGTCATTGGCGGCATGGCATTCAAGATGGTGGAATGCTGCATAAGGATGCTGAGGTGACCATAAGACAACAAGACAATTTAGCCTAAGATGAGACATTCCCTGCTGCCTGTCATCCTCCTTCTGGTGCTGCTGCCCCTTGGCATCTCAGCACAGGAATACTACAGTATGGACGAAGGCGGCAACGTACGCCAAGGCAGCCGCCACAAAGGCGACAGCACCAAGGTGGACTTCCCCCGTGGCCTTAAGGTATGGACCGTAGATGAAGTATTCGGCGACATTACCCCCGCAGAGCCCGACACCCTGCCACACATGTACATGAACACCATTTTCACCACTGGCATGTATGGTGAGTACAACACGACTGGCAACCTCGGTGCCGCCCGTCAGAACCGTATCTTCACCGACCGGCCCGAAGGCGACGACTTCATCTTCAACCACGGTTACGACTATTTTAACACCCAGGTAGAAGACTTCCATTTCACCAACACCTACTCTCCCATCACCAATGTCAGCCTCAATTCCTGCGGCAACCGCACTAACGGAGAAGACCATTTCAAGGCCCTCTTTGCTGTGAATGCCGGCAAGCGCATCGGTGTGGGATTCAAGTTTGACTATCTCTACGGGCGCGGCTATTATCAGGAGAACAGCTCGTCGCTCATGAACTACACCATCTATGGTTCCTATCTCGGCGACCGCTACCAAGCCCATCTGCTTTTATCAACCAACCATCAGAAACAGGCTGAGAATGGCGGCATCACCAACGACAACTACATCACCCACCCCGAGAGTTTCAACGACAAATACACCGCCGCTGAGATTCCCACCATGCTGGAGCGCAACTGGAACCGCAACAACAACAGCCATGTCTTCTTCACCCACCGCTACAGCCTGGGATTCAACCGCAAGGTGCCGATGACCGAGGAAGAAATCAAAGCCAAGAAATTCGCCATTGAGTCGGCCAAAGAGAACGCAGCCCGTGAGGCGAAGGAGAAAGCCCGCCGCAGGGCAGAGAAAGCCGGTGAGGAGTGGGATGAGGAGGAGTACGAACAGCAGTTGGCACTCAATGCACAGAATACGGTGGAAAGCGAACCCGTAGATACGACCTGGACCAAGGACGAGTATGTGCCGGTGACCAGTTTCATCCACACCGCCAAGTTCGACTACCTGCGCCGTATCTACCAGGCCTATTACACCCCAAAAGATTACTACGCCGAGAATTATAATGTCCAAGCCCCCTACGGCAACGACTCCATTTACGACAAGACCCAGCACTATATACTTCAGAACACGTTTGCCATCGCGCTCCTCGAGGGATTCAACAAATATGCGGCAGCAGGTCTGAAAGCCTTTGCCCGGCATGAGTTGAAGCAATTCACCCTGCCCGACAGTGCAACAGATGCCCGGAAATACCATGAGCAGAGCCTCTTTGTTGGCGGACAAATCAGCAAGACACAAGGCAACACCCTGCACTATAACGCGACAGGAGAGGCGTGCGTCGTGGGCGACAGTTTTGGTGATTTCTTTATCGACGGTACCGCCGACCTCAACTTCCCCTTGCTGGGCGACACCGTGCAGTTGGCTGCCGATGGCTTTTTCCATCACTATGCCCCTACCTTCTATTATACCAAATACCACTCGCGTCATTTCTGGTGGGACAACGATGACATGAAAAGCGTCACTCACACCCGGTTGCAGGGACGCCTCACGTGGGAGCGCACCAAGACCCAACTGCGTGTGGCAGTGGACAATATCAGCAATTACGTCTATTTTGGCACCAACTACAACATTGTTGCTTCCGGCAATGATTTTTTCCGTCTGAACAACACAGCCAGTCCTCGTCAGAGCTCCGACAACATCAGCATTTTCACTGCAGGCATTTTCCAGCAGTTCCAATACCGTCTGCTACACCTCGACGCGCACCTCACCTATCAGAAGTCGAGCCATGAGGACATCATCCCCCTGCCTGCCTTGAATGCATATGCCAACCTGTATCTGCGTTTCAAGATTGCCAAGGTACTCGACTGCGACTTGGGAGCCGACGCAAGGTATTTCACCAAATACAACGCCCCTGACTTCGTGCCAGGAATCGCACAGTTTGCCGTGCAGGAGAACAAAGACAACCGTTTGACGGTGGGCAACTACCCCATCGTCAATGTGTATGCCAACTTCTTCCTCAAGCATGCGCGATTCTTTGTGATGATGAGTCATGTGAATCACTCGTCAGCCGGCGGAGATTATTTCCTCACGCCCCACTACCCCATCAATCCGCGAATCTTCCGTTTCGGTGTGTCGTGGAATTTCTTCAACTGATTTCCTCTTTGAATATTCTGTCGTAGACCGGCCTCATCTGGTCGGGATGGGCAATGAGCGACCGCAGCTGATTGAGTTTTCGCTCATTGTCTGACCCTGGAAGCCACATCTTGATATATCCATTGACGGAGTATTTCGCCTCCATATGCTCCATGAACCGCCGCCAATGTTCCTCACCATCCATTTCCGGATAATGAACCAGTCCGTATTGTATGGTGCGCCGTATCACCGTTTCCGGGTCCATGTCGCGGTCGGCCTCCGCCACTATCTTGCCATAAATGCTGCGGGGCGCATGCGATGCTGAGGCGCGATGGTCCTCCACAGCCTCACGCATCAACTTTATCTGCGCTGGCGAGAACCATTTTGTGAGACGGGAGTCGGCAGCGAGAATCTTTCCGCTGGTGACGTGATGGATGGCGCGTGGCCCCTCAAGTCCCAGGTCATGGTATGCAGCGATGACATATGCCATGTTGACATCCGCCCCGAAGGAGCGTGCCATGTCTATGGACTGCCGTATTACCCGTGTGACATGTGAAAGGTTGTGTGCTTTGTCGAATTGGTTGTAGCGTGGCAGGATATTCATCTCCACAAACTCCATGAGGTCAAGGCTAACATTTTTGTCAATCATATCCGTGTGCTTTGCGAGCAAAATTAGTGATTTTTCCTGAAAAAGGGAATGATTATTGAAAATAATTTATAATTTTGTTGACCAATAATGGTCATTTTCCGTTTTAACCATGAAAGAAGAAGTTGTCAAGCTCAACTCCCCACGAGCATGGGTGCTCGCCGCCCGTCCTAAGACACTGACAGGTGCAGCCGTCCCCGTGATGGTGGCACTGGCCCTGGCATGGAATGACTGCGGCAGCGCGTCCTTCCGATGGATTCCGGCAGTGCTGTGCGTGCTCTTTGCCTTTATCATGCAGATTGACGCCAATCTCATCAACGACTATTTCGACTACCGCAAGGGAACCGATGATGAACAACGGTTGGGTCCGAAACGTGCCTGTGCCCAAGGGTGGGTAACGCTGAAGGCGATGCGCATCGCCATTGCCATCACCACCGCACTCGCCTGTCTGACTGGACTTCCCCTCATCCACTATGGTGGTTGGGAGATGGTGTCGGTGGGTGTGCTGTGTGTGCTGTTTTGCTTTCTCTATACCACCCACTTGTCATACCGCGGCATGGGTGACCTGCTCGTATTGGTGTTTTTCGGCATCGTTCCTGTATGTGCCACTTATTTCATCCAGACACATACCGCCACACTCGAGGTGCTGGCTGCCTCTTTGGCATGCGGACTCATCATCGACACACTGTTGGTGGTGAACAACTACCGCGACCGCGACAACGACCGTCGGACAGGCAAGCGAACTCTTGTGGTGCGCATCGGGAAGCAAGCCAGTGAAAGGCTCTTTTTGGGTCTTGGCGTGGCTGGATGCCTGCTGGGGCTGACCTATGTTGCCTACGGCCATATCTGGGCATTTGTCCTCCCCCTTCTATATCTGGGACTCCACATCCTCACCTACCGACGTATGGTGGTGATTGGCAGTGGGGTACGACTCAACGGCATATTGGGTGAGAATGCCCGCAATATGTTTATCTACGGCATCCTCGTCACCATCGGTCTGCTGATAGGCTGAAGAGGCGTCACACCTTGCTGCTTGGATTTCGATACTCTATCTTCTGTTGGTCTGCTTTCTCCTCGCCTTTGTCTATATAATTAAGGTAAATATAGGCAAGGGCTGCCAGCATGAGAAGGAAGACGACGGTGCGGAGAAGGCAGCTGGCTATTTTCTTGATGAGGGTAAAAGCCACGATGACCGCCAGAATGGCAAAAACAACATATGCGATATTCTCAGTGGTGAACAGGGATTCTTGAATTTCCATTGTATCTCTTATTTAAACAAGTTCTTGAAAGCTGTGGGAATGGGAGTTTCAAACTCCATCCGCTCATGGGTGACAGGATGGTAGAAGCAGAGCAGGAAGGCATGGAGGCACAGCCGGTGCGCCGGGTCGTCGCCATTGCCATATTTGCTGTCACCGCAAACGGGATGCCCCATGTCGGCAGCATGCACGCGGATTTGGTTCTTGCGACCCGTCTCCAATTTGAATTCCACGAGAGAGTGCTCGGTGGTTCGTGCCAGAGTATGGAAATGAGTGACGGCATACTTACCTCCGTTGTCCACAGGCGATGAGTAGGTGACATACGCCTTGTTGTCCTTCAGCCAGTTGGCAATGGTTCCTCCGTCCTTCTCCATCTCACCCGAGACGACAGCCACATAGCGGCGGTCATAGACGATGTTGTGCCACTCATGCTCCAGAATCTGCTCCGTCTCCATGTCCTTGGCATAGACCATCAGACCGCTGGTGTCGCGGTCGAGACGGTGCACCACATGCGCCCTGCACTGTTGGCGCGACTTGCGGAAATAGTCATCGAGCACTGACTTCACGTTGAGCGACGAATGCCCAGCAGCCATCGAGAGGATGCCGGTGTTTTTCTCCACGACGATAATGTATTTGTCCTCATATACGATTTTCACATATCGGCTCTTGAAGAGGTCGTTGCGTTTTGACTTGCTCACGGTGACCTTCATGCCCGGTTTCAGAAGGAAGTCAAACTGCGTGACGAGTTTGCCGTCCACCTTGATGCCTCTTCCCTGAAGCGTTGCCTTGATTTTGTTTCGGCTCTGCCCCTTGATGGTCTGAAGAAGATACTCCAGCAAGGGAGCCTCATGGTCCACGATATAGTGGTCGTATTGCGGTTCGGTATGGTAATTGCGTTTCATTTCACATCCATCTCTTGTTATAATAATAATGATTCACTTAAAGCCTGCTTTCTTACATGCAGTATTCTGCAAAGTTAAGAAAAAGCGAAAGAAATGCCAAATTTAATTGGTTTTTTCCGATTGAAATAAAATAATTCAACTTTCAAGAGTTGAAAGGAGTCATTGAGATAAGCAACTAAAGCAGATAAGTAGTTAAGCCTCATATCTGAAGTGAAAAGGGGAAAAAATGCTTTTCTTCACCAAAGTAGTATAATAATTCACAATTTTTGCCTAACTTTGCACCATCAAATATTTTAAGGTAAAAGAAAAAGCATGATAACAGTGACCAACCTTGCCATTCAGTTTGGCAAGCGCACACTTTACAAGGATGTGAACATCAAGTTCACCGCCGGCAACATCTATGGTGTGATAGGAGCCAATGGAGCCGGCAAATCGACTCTGCTGAAAGCCATCAGCGGAGAGTTGGAGCCCAACAAGGGCACAATCGAGTTGGGACCCGGCGAGCGCCTGTCAGTGCTCGACCAGGACCACTTCAAGTATGACGATTTCACCGTCCTCGACACGGTGATGATGGGCCACCAACCCCTGTGGCAGAACATGAAGGACCGCGAGGCACTTTATATGAAGCCTGACTTCAACGAGGATGATGGCAACCGCGTGGCAGAACTGGAAGAGCGCTTCGCCGAGATGGACGGATGGAACGCAGAGAGCAATGCCGCCATGCTGCTCTCCAACCTCGGCATCAAAGAGGCCCTTCACTATAAGCAGATGAGCGAGCTGTCGGGCAACGAGAAGGTACGCGTGATGCTTGCCAAGGCATTGTTCGGCAACCCTGACAACCTGCTGCTCGACGAGCCCACCAACGACCTTGACCTCGACACCGTGCAGTGGCTTGAGGAGTATTTGAGCAACGTGGAGCAGACCGTGCTCGTGGTGAGCCACGACCGCCACTTCCTCGATGCTGTGAGCACCCAGACCGTTGACATCGATTTCGGCAAGGTGACCGTCTTTGCCGGCAACTACTCCTTCTGGTACCAGAGTTCACTGCTCGCCCTGCGCCAGGCACAGAACCAACGCCAGAAAGCAGAAGAGAAACGGAAAGAACTGGAAGAGTTTATCCGCCGTTTCTCCGCCAATGTCGCCAAGAGCAAACAGACCACCAGCCGCAAGAAGATGCTGGAGAAACTTACCGTTGACGAGATTCGTCCGTCATCCCGCAAATATCCCGGCATCCTCTTCCAAATGGAGCGTGAGCCAGGCAATCAGATACTCGAGGTAGAGGGACTGAAGGCAGTGGACACCGACGGCACCGTGCTCTTCGACAATGTAAGCTTCAATATCGAGAAAGGACAGAAGACCGTCTTCCTCAGCCACAACCCGAAGGCGATGACCGCCCTCTTCGAAATCATCAACGGCAACCGCGAGCCTGATGCAGGCACCTACAAATGGGGCATCACCATCACCACTGCCTATCTGCCGCTCGACAACACCGAGTTCTTCAAGAGCGACCTTAACCTCGTCGACTGGCTCAGTCAGTTTGGTGTAGGCAACGAAGTGATGATGAAGGGTTTCCTTGGACGTATGCTCTTCAAGCAAGAGGAAGTGGAGAAGAAGGTGAATGTGCTGAGCGGAGGAGAGAAGATGCGCTGCATGATTGCCCGTATGCAACTGAAGAATGCCAACTGCCTCATTCTCGACACACCCACCAACCACCTCGACCTGGAGAGCATCCAGGCATTCAACAACAACCTGGTGACCTTCAAGGGCAACATCCTCTTCGCCAGCCATGACCATGAGTTCATCCAGACCGTTGCCGACCGCATCATCGAACTGACCCCCGTGGGCACCATCGACAAACTGATGCAGTATGATGACTACATCTACGATGATGCCATCAAGGAGCAGAAAGCAAAGATGTATGGCGACAACCTGTCATAGACAGCTTCTAAATAACCTATAAAACCGAAAACTTGTCAGGCCCGAATCGAGTTTGGCAAGTTTTTTGCTATAAACAATACAGAAACAAAAACCAACCATTATGAAAGAAGAAGACAAGAAAAAGATAGACGAGCCTCAGGACGAGAAGCCCGAGGTTCCGGAAAATGAGACAGAGAACACCGAAAATGAGGAGGCTGCCGACCAGGCAGAGGAAACAGAGGAAAAGCAAGAGGAGACTGACAAAAATGGTGGTGAGGCATCAGATGACGAAGCCGACCCACTTGATATCGCATTGGCTCGAATTGCAGAACTCAACGACAAATACCTGCGCAAGGTAGCAGAGTTTGACAACTACCGCAAGCGCACCCTGAAGGAAAAAGCCGACCTTATCCTCAACGGTGGCGAAAAGGTCATCACCAAAATACTCCCCGTGATTGACGATTTTGAGCGCGCCATTGCCAACGGCAAGACCACCGACGACGCACAGGTATTGCGCGAGGGTCTGGAACTGATTTTCAAGAAATTTCTGAAAATCCTTGAGGGAGAAGGTGTTGAGCGCATCGAGACCGAGAACAAAGATTTCGACACCGATTACCATGAGGCCATCGCTATGGTTCCCGGCATGGGAGACGACAAGAAAGGCAAGGTCATCGATTGTGTGCAAACCGGTTACACCCTCAACGGCAAAGTCATCCGTTTTGCCAAAGTGGCAGTAGGCCAGTGATAGTTTAATTATAAAAAGTTCATAGTTCATAGTTAAGAGTTTTGGCAAACAAGAGAGACTACTACGAGGTACTGGGGGTCAGCAAGACCGCCAGCGAGGATGAAATCAAGAAAGCCTATCGCAAGATAGCCATCAAATACCATCCCGACCGCAACCCCGGCGACAAGGAAGCCGAGGAGAAATTCAAGGAGGCAGCAGAGGCATACGATGTGCTCCACGACCCCCAGAAGCGTCAGCAATACGACCAGTTTGGCTTTGACGCCCCTGGAGGTTTTGGTGGTTTCAGCAGTGGCGGTTTCTCCATGGACGACATCTTCTCCATGTTCGGCAGTGTCTTCGAAGGCGCCGGTTTTGGCGGTTTCGGCGGCTTTGGCGGCAGCCGTGGCGGCGGTGAGCGCAAGGTGCGCGGCGGCGACCTGCGGCTGAAGGTGAAGATGAGTCTGCTGGAGGTGTCAACCGGCGTGACCAAGAAATTCCGTGTCAAGAAAGACGTCACCTGTCCGCACTGCGGCGGTTCAGGAGCAGAAGCCGGAACGAGCGCTGAGACCTGCCCCACCTGCCATGGCAGCGGCTACACGGTGCAGACCAAGCAAACACTCTTCGGCATCATGCAGACACAAGGTGCCTGCCCCACTTGTCATGGCGAGGGCAAGGTCATCAAGCACAAGTGCACCCATTGCGGTGGCGAGGGAGTGGTGAAAGGTGAGGAAGTGGTGGAAATCAACATCCCCGCCGGTGTCGCTGATGGTATGGTGCTCACCGTTCGCGGAAAAGGCAATGCGGGAGCCCACAACGGTATCCCAGGCGACATCCAGGTATTCATCAGCGAGGAAGCCGACAACACCTTTGTTCGTCAAGACAACGACTTGATATACAATTTATTGCTTGACTTCCCCACTGCCGCATTAGGTGGTGAGGTAAAGATTCCTACCGTTGATGGAAAATCGCTCAAAATCAACCTTGAGCCAGGTATTCAACCCGGTACGACCAAGCGGCTGCGCGGCAAGGGTCTTCCCGCCGTTCAGGGTTATGGTTCAGGCAATGGCGACATCATCGTCAACATCAGTGTCTATGTGCCTAAGACCCTCGACCGCCAAGAGCGCGAGGCCCTGGAGAAAATGCGCGACAGCGACAACTTCAAGAGCGACAAGGCAACCCGGCAAAGCATCTTCCAAAAATTCAGAGACTATTTTAGTTAAATAGATGAAGGATGAAAAGAAGGATGAAAGATGAAAGATGAAGGATGAAGGATTGATAGTCCGTTTCCTCAAGATGGACCACATTAGTAATCATATGACCCGTTCATCGGGATTTGTAATCCCGATGCCTTTAAAATAGGGATTTGTAATCCCATGACAAGTCAGTCATATGTCTAAACTCCTAAACTCCTAGACTCCTAAACTCCTAAAATGGATGAAAGATGAAGGATGAAGGATTGATAGTCCGCTTCCTCAGGATCCCGTTCATCGGGATTTGTAATCCCGATGCCTTTAAAATAGGGATTTGTAATCCCATGTCAAGTCAGTCATATGTCTAAACTCCTTAAAAGGATGAAAGATGAAAGATGAAGGATGAAGGATTGATAGTCCGCTTCCTCAGGATGGACCACATTAGTAATCATATGTCTAAACTCCTAATCTCCTAGACTCCTAAACTCCTTACAAAAAAATCATATGTCTAAACTCCTAATCTCCTAGACTCCTAAACTCCTCAAATAATCTCCTAAACTCTTAAAACTTGTGGACTACAATCAGACAGTACAATACTTATACGACAGTACCCCGGTCTTCGAGAAGATCGGGGTCGGTGCTTATAAGGAAGGTCTGTCTACCACACTTGCCCTTGACGAGCATCTGAGACACCCCCACAGCCATTACGCCACCATCCATGTGGCAGGCACCAACGGCAAGGGGTCAGTATCGCATACATTGGCCGCCATCCTGCAACAATCCGGCAAACGGGTGGGACTGTTCACCTCACCCCACCTTGTGGATTTCCGCGAGCGCATCCGTGTCAACGGCGAATGTGTCAGTGAGGAGTTTGTGGTGGATTTTGTCGAGAAACACCGCCATTTTTTCGAACCCCTCTATCCCTCCTTTTTCGAGCTGACCACCGCCATGGCTTTCGACTACTTCGCCCAAGAGGAAGTTGACATCGCCGTCATCGAAGTGGGACTGGGTGGGCGCCTCGACTGCACCAACATCATCACCCCGCTGCTCTCCATCATCACCAACATCAGTCTGGACCACACCCAACTGTTAGGCAGCACCCTTACCGCCATCGCCAAGGAGAAGGCTGGCATCATCAAGAAAGGCGTGCCTGTGGTCATCGGTGAGGCCAATGAGGAGACACGACCTGTGTTCGAACAGACAGCAGAGTGTGTCGGTGCCCCCATCATCTTTGCAGAAGACCACCCCATCGTGAAACGCATGGACGAAGGGCCAAACAACAGCAACAAGTATTTCACACACAAATACGGATATATCCGAGGCCAACTCGGCGGCAGTTACCAATTGAAAAATGCCAACACCATCCTGACCGCCGTCGAGAAGTTGTGTGAGACACCGCGCTTCTCCGTTACAAAAGACGATGTCAAAAAAGGCTTCGCCGATGTCTGCCACGCAACAGGACTGATGGGCCGTTGGCAGCAACTCAGCGAGCACCCCACCGTCGTCTGCGACACTGGGCACAACGTGGGCGGATGGCTCTACCTGTCAGCGCAACTTAAAGCACAGAAATGCAAGCATTTGCACATCGTCTTCGGCATGGTCGACGATAAGGACATCCACACCGTCATGGCCATGCTGCCTAAGGACGCCACCTATTATTTCACGAAAGCCGACTGCAAGCGTGCCATCCCAGAGAGCACCGTACAGGAAATCGGTCAGCTCCAGGGACTGCAAGGAGAAACCTACCCCACCGTTGCCGAGGCATACAATGCCGCTTTGAATGCAGCTTCCGATGATGATTTCATCTTCGTGGGTGGCAGCAGTTATGTGGTGGCAGACTTGCTTTCAACCACCAAGAAATGAATTAATTGTTTTTAACAATTGTATTTGAACACTTTTTTCTTGTTTCCTTTGTGATTCTCATGTTTTTTTAGTTATTTTGTACCCACATAGTAACTAAAGCCTATATTATTATGAACACGGAAACAGAAAACCTCTGTGGCCTGAGAAGAGAAGACTTCCAGACCACGATTAATGGAAAAAACACTGATTTGTATATCCTAAGGAACAGCCTTGGCAACGAAGTAGCCATCACCAACTATGGTGGAGCCATTGTAGCCATCATGGTGCCCGACAGAGACGGCAACTACGCCAATGTCATCCAAGGCCACGACAACATCCAGGACGTCATCAACTCCCCCGAGCCTTATTTGTCAACCCTTATCGGACGTTACGGCAACCGTATCTGCCGCGGACAGTTCCGTCTGCGTGGCAAGGACTATCAGTTGGCCATCAACAACGGTCCGAACGCCCTCCACGGTGGTCCGAAGGGATTCCATGCCCGCGTATGGGATGCCACTCAGATGAACGACCAGTCGCTCGTGCTGGAACTCATCTCCGCATACGGCGAGGAAGGCTTCACCGGTGAACTGAAAGTGACTGTTGTCTATACCTTCACCAACGAGAATGAGCTGATGATTGAGTATCTGGCCACCACCAACAAGATGACCATCATCAACCTGACCAACCACGGTTTCTTCAGCCTTGCCGGCATTGCCGACCCCACCCCAACCATCGACGACCTGGAGTGTGAAATCAACGCCGACTACTACCTGCCCATCGATGAGACATCGATTCCCACAGGCGAAATCCGCTTTGTGAAAGGTACCCCGTTTGACTTCCGCACCCCGAAACCCATCGGTCAGGATATCGATGCTGACAATGAGCAAATCCGCAATGGAGCCGGTTATGACCATTGCTATGTGCTCAACAAGCACGAGGAAGGTGAACTGAGTTTTGCCGCACGTATCTATGAGCCCAAGAGCGGGCGCACGATGGATGTCTACACCACAGAGCCCGGTGTGCAACTCTACACCGACAACTGGGCAGACGGCTATAAAGGACAGCATGGCGCCACATTCCCGCGCCGCAGCGGCATCTGCTTCGAGGCACAGCACTTCCCCGACACCCCCAACCATCCCTATTTCCCATCCGTGGTGCTGAAACCCGGCCGCCGCTACAAACAGAAGACCATCTATCAGTTTGGCGTGAGGAAATAGTCACCCCATCATTCCCACCTTCGCTGTTGGCCATTTGAGCCATTGCCCGAATGGCCAACAGCCTAAGGGGGAATATGACCGAAAAAACAAAATCTAACCATAACAACAACAATGAGCAAAAAACAACAAAATGGAAGCGTCATCGCCATTGTGACGATGTTCTTCCTCTATGCTATGATTTCCTTCGTCACCAACCTCGGTGCCCCCATCGGCGTCATCTGGAAAAACCAGCCTGAGATTGGTGGCAGCAACGTGCTTGGCATCATGGGTAACTTCATGAACTTCTTCGCTTACCTGTTCATGGGTATCCCCGCTGGCAAGATGCTGACAAAAGTAGGTTACAAGAAGACCGCCCTCATCGGCATCGCCGTAGGCTTCTTCGGAGTCCTCATCCAATACCTCTCTGGATTCTCCGGAGGTATCCCCGGATTCTGCATCTATCTGTTTGGAGCCTTCATTTCCGGTTTCTCCGTATGTATCCTCAACACCGTTGTCAACCCGATGCTCAACCTGCTCGGTGGCGGCGGCAACCGCGGCAACCAGCTCAACATGATTGGCGGTACGTTGAACTCCCTCTCCGGCACAATGACACCTATGTTGGTTGGAGCCTTGATCGGTACGGTGACTGCCTCCACCAAGATGGCTGATGTCAACCTCGTGATGTTCATCGCCATGGCAGTCTTCGCATGTGCTTTCTTTATCCTGCTGTTCATACCGATTCAGGATCCTGAGATGGGTAAGGTGACCGCTGACACCGTCTTCGAGCACTCCCCCTGGTCGTTCCGCCACACTTTGTTGGGCGTCATCGCCATCTTCGTATATGTGGGTGTCGAGGTCGGCATCCCCGGTGGTCTGAACTTCTACCTGTCCGACACCACAGCAAAAGGCGCCTGGGTGAATCCTGAGGCTGTGCTGAACGCCGCCACTATCGGTGGTGCCGTGGCTGCCATGTATTGGCTCCTCATGCTTGTGGGCCGTCTTGTTTCAAGTACCATAGCCGGAAAGGTTTCTTCCCGTCAGATGATGCTCTGCACCACCTCAGTGGCCATGGTGCTGATTCTGGCAGCCATGCTGACCCCGAAGTCAGTGACCGTGAGCATGCCTTTGGTGAAGATTCTGGAAGGAAGCATAGAGATGATTACCGTGCCCATGAGTGCCTTGCTCCTCGTCCTTTGCGGACTCTGCACCTCTGTGATGTGGGCATCCATCTTCAACCTGGCCACTGAAGGCCTGGGCAAATATACGGCACAGGCATCTGGCATCTTCATGATGATGGTTGTCGGTGGCGGTGTTTTGCCCGTCGTGCAGAATTTCTTTGCCGACTTCATGGGCTATATGCCGAGCTACTTCGTCTATCTGCTCGCCGTAGCATATATGTTCTACTATGCCCTCATCGGCTGCAAGAACGTCAACAAAGACATTCCTGTGGACTAATTTTATTTTGAGTTTTGAGATTTGAAATTATCTCAAAAATCAGAAAGAAAATAATTAAACTCAAACTTTAAAACTAAGTTATGGACATTGAATTTGTAAGAAGCCGTTTCATCAAGCATTTTGATGGCGAGACAGGCCACATCTATCATTCACCTGGACGCATCAACCTTATTGGCGAGCACACCGACTACAACGGTGGCTTCGTGTTCCCCGGAGCAGTAGACTGCGGTATCATGGCAGAAATGCGCCCCAATGGGACAGAGAGCACTATCCGCGCCTACTCCATCGACCTGAAGGACCGTGTGGACTTTGACTTCCACGACGGTGAGGGTCCACGTGCCACATGGGCACGCTTCATCTATGGCATGGCACTTGAGATGGAGGCACTTGGTGTTCCCGTGAAGGGCTTCAACATCGCCTTCGCAGGTGATGTGCCCCTCGGAGCCGGCATGTCGTCATCCGCTGCCATGGAGAGCTGCTTCGGCTGCGGTCTGAACGACCTCTTCGGCGAGAACAAGGTGTCGAAATGGGACATCGCCCTCGCAGGCCAAGCCACCGAGCATAAGTATATCGGCGTGAACTGCGGCATCATGGACCAGTTTGCCAGCGTCTTCGGCAAGGCAGGCCATCTCATGCGTCTCGACTGTCGCTCCAGGGAGTTTGAATACTTCCCCTTCAATCCCGTGGGCTACAAACTCGTGCTGCTCAACTCCTGCGTGAAGCACGAACTGGTAGGTTCACCCTACAATGACCGCCGCAACTCCTGCGAGAACGTGGTGAAGCACATCGCCGCACGCCATCCGGAAGGCAAGTTTGAGACCCTCCGCGACTGCACTTGGGAGCAATTGGAGGAAGTCCGTGCCGAGGTAGGCGAAGAGGACTACACCCGCGCACACTTCGTGCTGGGTGAGAAAGACCGCGTGCTGGCTGTCTGCGACGCCCTCGTCGCCGGCGACTATGAGACCGTGGGCAAGAAGATGTACGAGACCCATGAGGGTCTGAGCAAGGAGTACGAGGTGAGCTGCGAGGAACTCGACTTCCTCAACGACATCGCCAAGGCCAACGGCGTGACCGGCAGCCGCATCATGGGCGGCGGATTCGGTGGCTGCACCATCAACCTGGTGAAAGACGAACTCTACGATGCCTTCATCGCCGACGCCAAGAAGAAGTACTTCGAGAAATACGGCAAGGAGCCCAAGGTCATCGATGTGGTCATCGGTGATGGCTCACGCAAGATTTGCTAATTCATTCCAACCCATAAAATCGGCGGGAAAAACGCTCAAAAAGGCGATTTTTCCCGCTGATTTCATATAATAGTGTAATAGTTACACTTTTTTATAAAATATCATGCCATATTATTTGGAAGTTTCAACAAATAATTGTATCTTTACACCCAAAATCGTATCAACTACAATCAACATTTAATTATGAAAAACTTCAAAGGTTTTATTTTAGGAACTGGCGTGGCCATTGCCATGCTTTCCGCCTGCACGACAGGCAATGAGGTAGCCCTCACCAAGTCGAATCTTGACCCGGCTCGTTTTGACACCATCATCAACGAGAAGCCGGTGAAACTCTATGTGCTGACCAACGACAATGGCATGGAAGCCTGCATCACCAACTACGGTGCTCGTGTCGTGTCGCTGATGGTGCCCGACAAAGACGGCAACCTCACCGACGTCGTACTGGGTTATGACAACATCGCACAGTATGCTGACACGCTGAACAGTCCCAGCGACTATGGTTCATCTGTAGGCCGTTATGCCAACCGCATCAACGACGGTAAAATCACCATCAACGACACTGTCTACCAGTTGCGCCAGAACGACACCGGCAATGGTGCCAAGCACAGCCTCCACGGCGGTGGCAACACAGGTTGGATGAACCAGGTTTACGAAGCCGAGCAGGTGGATGCCTCCACCCTGAAGCTCACCCTCGTCGCTCCCGACGGAGAGAATGGCTTCCCCGGTACCGTGACCGCCACGACAACCTACAAACTGACTGCCGACAACACGCTCGACATCACCTTTGAGGCTACCACCGACAAGGAGACCATCATCAACATGACCAACCACAACTACTACAACCTCAACGGTGACTTCTCAAAGGAAGGTATGGACATGGTGCTCTACGTCAATGCCGACAACTTCACCCCGTCTGACGCCACCTATATGACCACAGGCAAGATTGAGTCTGTCGAGGGCACTCCCATGGACTTCCGTGAGCCCAGCGAAATCGGTGCGAAGATGGACACCACCTACGTCTACATCAAGAACGCCACAGGCTACGACCACAACTGGTGTTTGAACACCTTCAAGGACGGCAAGGGTGACGACAACATCGTCTGTGCATCCCTCTACTCTCCCAAGACCGGCATCTTCATGGAGATGTTCACCAATGAGCCCGGCGTGCAGGTCTACACCGGCAACTTCCAGGGCAACGGCGTTCCCGGCAAGTTCGGCACCCTCTATCCCAAACACGTGAGTGTCTGCCTCGAGAGCCAGAAGTATCCCGACTCCCCCAACAAGAAGGACTGGGTGCAGCCCACACTGAAACCCGGAGAGAAGTACTACAGCCACGCTGCCTACAAGTTCTCCGTGAAATGACATCAACAACTTAAAACAATACAGACATCATGAATTGGAGTTTAAATGAGTTTCAGTGGCTCGACTGGGCGGTGCTGGCCGTCGGAGTCCTGTGTATCGTGTGGGCGGTGTATCGCTCCATCAAGAAAGACAAGGAGAAGATGAAAGGCGCTGACAGCCAAGACTACCTTTTTGGCAAAGGAGAGCCTTGGTACGTCATCGGCGCAGCCATTTTCGCCGCCAACATCGGTTCGGAGCACCTTGTAGGCCTTGCAGGAACAGGTGCCAAGGACGGCGTGGGCATGGCCCACTGGGAGATGCAGGGCTGGATGATTCTCATCCTCGGCTGGCTCTTCGTACCGTTCTACCAGTTGCTCAACAACAAGATGGGCAAAATCATCACCATGCCCGACTTCCTCAAGTTCCGCTACACCCAGCGCACGGGTTCCTGGCTGTCCATCATCACCCTGATTGCCTATGTGCTGACCAAGGTCAGTGTGACGGCCTTCACAGGAGGTATTTTCTTTGAATACCTTTTGGGCCTGCCCTTCTGGTATGGTGCTATTGGTCTGATTGTCATCACCGCTGTCTTCACCGTCTTCGGCGGCATGAAGGGAGTGATGACCCTCTCAGCCATCCAGACCCCCATCCTCATCATCGGTTCGTTCCTGGTGCTTTTCCTTGGACTCTCCATGCTCGGTGATGGCAGCATCACAAAAGGTTGGTCTGAGATGATGGCCGTATGTAACCAAGCTCACGACGGCTTCGGCACTACTCATATGTTCCACACCAATCCAAGCGACCCCATGTATCCACAGTTCCCAGGCTATGTGGTGTTCTTGGGAGCCTCCATCATCGGTTTCTGGTATTGGTGCACCGACCAGCACATCGTGCAACGTGTGCTTGGCCAGACCAAGGGTGAGGACAACAGCGTGGTGATGAAGCGCGCACGTCGCGGTACCATCTGCGCAGGTTACTTCAAGCTGCTTCCCGTGTTCATGTTCCTTATCCCCGGCATGGTGGCATACGCATTGTCGCTGAAGGCTGGCAGTGGTATTGAGATGGACATCACCAACACCCATGACACTGATGGCGCCTTCGCCATGATGGTCAAGAACATCCTCCCCGCCGGTGTGAAAGGCATCGTGACCATCGGATTCATTTGTGCTCTCGTGGCTTCTCTCGCCGCATTCTTCAACAGTTGCGCAACCCTCTTTACCGAGGACTTCTACAAGCCCATGAAGAAGGGTATGAGCGAGGCTCACTATGTGCTCGTCGGCCGTATCGCTACCGTGGTGGTGGTGCTCCTCGGTCTGGCTTGGATGCCTATCATGATGGGCATGGGCAACCTCTACAGTTACCTGCAGGACATCCAGTCGCTGATTGCTCCGGCCATGGTGGCCGTGTTCACCCTTGGTATCTTCTCCAAGAAGATTACGCCTAAGGCAGGTGAATGGGGCTTGATTGGCGGTTTCCTCATTGGTATGCTTCGTTTGGTGACCAACGTCCTCACCGAGTCGGGCAAAGCCACGATGACAGGTGGCTTCTGGGAGAACACGACTTGGTTCTGGCAGACCAATTGGCTTGTCTTCGAGTGCTGGCTGCTGGTGTTCATCGTCATCCTCATGGTTGTGGTGTCGTTCTTCACTCCCGCACCTTCAAAGGAGCAGGTGGAAGCCATCACATTCACTGGCAGCTACAGGCAGCAAATCAAGGACAGCTGGGGAATCTGGGACATCGTGGCTACTCTCGGTGTGATTATCCTCTGTGCATGCTTCTACGCCTATTTCTGGTAAACCTACAGCGGAGGGAACCCGTGTTCCCTCCGCATTTTTACATTCTACAACAGCATTTTTAAAGGAAGAAAAAACAAATTATGACTGGATTTTATGGTGAGCACTCCAAAGTATTCGTTTCCGTAGACTGTATCGTCTTCGGTTTCGACCACAACAAACTGAAGTTGCTCATCGGCAGGCGCCAGATGGATCCCGGACGTGGCGAGTGGTCGCTCTATGGTGGTTTTGTGCGTGAGGATGAGAGTCTGAGCGAGGCAGCCAACCGAGTGCTGTTCACCCTTACGGGTCTTGAGCACATTTATATGAAACAAGTTGGGGCCTTTGGCGCCATCGACCGTGACCCGGGAGAGCGCGTCATCACAGTGGCCTACTGCGCGCTCATCAATGTCAATGACTACGACGACCAACTCCGCCAGGAGCATGGGGTGGAATGGGTTAACCTTGACGAATTGCCCCGCCTCTACTCCGACCACAACGAGATGGTGCTGAAGGCTGTTACCCTCCTGCGCCGCCGCATCGGAACCGAACCGCTGAGTTTCAACCTGCTTCCCGAACTGTTCACCCTCACCCAACTGCAACATGTCTATGAGGCCATCCTCGGTGAGACGATTGACAAGCGCAACTTCCGCAAGCGCGTCAAGGGACTGGAGTTTATCGAGAAGACCGAGCACATCGACAAACTCACCTCCAAGCGTGGCGCCTATCTCTACCGCTTCAACAAGAAGATGTTTGCCCAAGAGACAGCGTTCAAACTCTGACCCAAACCCATTCAGTCATCCAACGAGGACAAGCATGACTTGTCTGTACAAGATTCAACCCAAAATCTAAATACATTATGTTAGAAGAATTAAAAGAAAAAGTATTCCGTGCCAACCTTGATCTGGTGAAACACAATCTGGTGATTTTCACATGGGGCAATGTATCGGGCATCGACCGCGAGAAAGGTCTTGTGGTCATCAAGCCCTCCGGAGTGGACTATGACGTGATGAAAGCCTCCGACATGGTGGTCGTCGACTTGGAGACCGGTGCCGTGGTGGAAGGCGACCTCAACCCCTCCTCCGACACACCGACCCATCTGGTGCTCTACCGTGCCTTCCCTGAAATCGGCGGTATCGTACACACCCATTCCACCTATGCCACCGCCTGGGCACAGGCCGGCAAGGACATCCCCAACATCGGTACCACCCATGCCGACTATTTCCACGACGAGATTCCCTGCACAGGCGATATGGTGGAAAGTCAGATGGCAGAGTATGAGAAAGAAACCGGCGTTGTGATTGTCGACCGCATCCGCAGCGGCAACATCAACCCCGTACACACCCCCGGCGTGCTGGTGAAGAACCACGGGCCGTTCTCCTGGGGCAAGAACCCCGACAACGCTGTATACAACGCCGTCGTCATGGAGCAGGTCGCCAAGATGGCATTCGTGTCATTCTGCGTCAACCCCGAGACGACGATGAATCCTCTCCTCGTGGAGAAACACTTCAGCCGCAAGCATGGCCCCAACGCCTACTACGGCCAAAAAAAGCATTAACAAACATCTATCAACAACTATAAAAAACAATCATTATGAAAGCATTCGAGAATTATGAGATTTGGTGGGTAACTGGTGCACAACTTCTTTACGGAGGCGACGCAGTGGTACAAGTAGACGGACATTCCAAGGAGATGGTCGAAGGCCTGAACGCCGGCGGCAATATCCCCGTGAAGGTGGTCTACAAAGGCACCGCCAACAGTTCGAAAGAGGTGGAGGCTGTGATGAAGGCCGCCAACAACGACGAGAAGTGCATCGGCATCATCACCTGGATGCATACCTTCTCTCCCGCCAAGATGTGGATTAAGGGTCTGCAGGCATTGCAAAAGCCTCTCCTCCATTTCCACACCCAATACAATGCTGAGATTCCCTGGGATACGATTGACATGGACTTCATGAACCTGAACCAGAGTGCCCACGGTGACATCGAGTTCGGACACATCTGCACCCGTATGCGCGTTCCCCGCAAGGTGGTTTGCGGCTACTGGAAGAGCGAGGATGCACAGAAGAAGATTGCCGTTTGGGCCCGCGTGGCTGCCGGTGTCGCTGATGCCAAGAACGTGCGCTGTCTGATGTTCGGTATGAACATGAACAATGTTGCCGTGACCGATGGCGACCGCGTGGAGTTTGAGCAGCGTCTGGGCTACCATGTTGACTACTATCCCGTCTCCTCTCTGATGGAGTACTTCAAGAAAGTGACCGACGCAGAGGCTGACGAACTCGTAGAGGAGTACAAGAAGCTCTACACCATCAAGATTGACGAGAGCGGTGAGGAAGTCTATTGGGAGAAGGTGAAGAACTCCGCCAAGGCAGAGATTGCACTCCGCCGCGTGCTGAAGGACGAGGGCGCCACTGCCTTCACCACCAACTTCGACGACCTCGGCGATGCCGATATCGACGACCCCAACTTTGTTGGCTTCGACCAAATTCCGGGTCTCGCCTCCCAGCGTCTGATGGAAGAGGGCTATGGCTTCGGTGCTGAGGGCGACTGGAAGACCGCCTGCCTCTACCGCACACTGTGGGTCATCCAGCAGGGCATGCCTATCGGTTGCTCCTTCCTTGAGGACTACACGCTCAACTTCGCCGGCGACCGCAGCTCATGTCTGCAGAGCCACATGCTTGAGATTTGTCCGCTCATCGCTTCCGACAAACCCAAACTGGAGGTTCACTTCCTCGGCATCGGCATCCGCAAGCAGCAGACAGCCCGCCTCGTGTTCACCTCTAAGGTAGGCCGTGGCATCAAGGCCACTGTTGTTGACCTTGGCAACCGCTTCCGTCTCATCTCTCAGGAAGTGGAGTGCATTGAACCGAAACCCATGCCCAAACTTCCTGTTGCCTCTGCCCTCTGGGTTCCCCAGCCCACATTCGAGATTGGCGCAGGTGCATGGATTCTCGCAGGTGGCACTCACCACAGTGCATTCTCATACGACATCACCGAGGAATACTGGGAGGACTTCGCTGAGATGCTCGGCATCGAGTATGTCCGCATCAACAAGGACACCAAGACCAGCGAGTTCAAGCATGAGCTCCAGATGAACGAGGTGTATTACATGCTCAACAAAGCGCTTAAATAAATTGAAGATTGAAGATTGAAAATTGAAAATTGAAGATTGAAAATTGAAAATTGAAGATTGAAAATTGAAGATTGAAAATTGAAAATTGGGATGAAGAAAGAAAACAAAATTCTGAATATCTCCAAGGCATTTGCTATAAGAATCATCAGATTGTTTCAGTACTTGCAAAATGAGAAAAAAGAATTTGTTTTC
>JAGCXX010000060.1 GCA_017961115.1 Prevotella sp.
TATGCCCACTGCACCATAGAGGAAACCAATGACGGACTCATCACCATCTGCTCATACGATGCAGAAACAAAAGAGTCGTATCCCTCAGCCCATCAACTACCAATTGACGGCAAGGCAATTCTCGTCAAGGGTATCTACAACCGATTGGTTGAGGACTACCATCTCTCGCCGCTGTCTTTCCGCATCACCACTTGGAACGATGTCCCTCCTGGCTCAGGTCTGGGCACTTCCTCCACCATGGTGGTATGCATTCTCAAAGCCTTTGTGGAGTGGCTGAATCTTCCCCTTGGCGACTATGAGGTCGCCAAACTGGCGTTTGAGATTGAGCGCAAGGACCTGGGACTGAGCGGCGGCAAGCAAGATCAATTCGCAGCAGCATTCGGTGGATTCAACTACATGGAATTCCATCAAAACGGTACCGTCATTGTCAATCCTCTTCGTATCAAGAGATGGATTATTGATGAATTGGAAGCCTCCACCCTGTTGTATTTTACCGGCCGCTCACGCTCATCTGCCGCTATCATCGAGGAACAGAAAGACAACACAAAAAGAGGAAACCAGCAAGCCATCGAAGCCATGCACCAAATCAAGCAGACTGCCATCGACACCAAACAGGCTTTGCTCAAAGGTGACATCAATACCTTTGCCCAAATCCTTCACCAAGGATGGGAAAACAAGAAACGCATGGCACATCATATCAGCAACCCCATGATTGAAGAGGCCATGGAGACTGCCCTAAAAGCCGGAGCAAAGGCTGGCAAGGTATCAGGTGCGGGTGGTGGCGGCTTCATCATGTTCATCGTCGACCCAGAGAGAAAGAAGTATGTGGAACAAGCCCTCTCCCATCTCAACGGCCATGTCATGCCGTTCACCTTTTGTGACAGCGGGGCTCACGGATGGAAAATCTATCCCACTGACAAGATTCAACATTTTTAAGATATGGATAGTCACGCAGCAACGATACAGCAAGTCACAGAGTCGGTTGAAGTGAAAAAAGCCTTACTTGCCGACCCTCAATCCATCAATACCATTGCCCAAATCGCCGACCTATGCACAAAAGCCTATCAGAGAGGCAACAAAGTGATATGGGCAGGGAATGGCGGCAGCGCCGCTGATGCCCAGCACATGGCAGGCGAGATGGTCAGCAAATTCTATTTCGACCGACCAGCCCTAACCTCCATCGCGCTGACCACCGACACCTCCATCATCACTGCCATCGCCAACGACTATGGCTATGAGCATGTCTTCTCACGCCAACTGCAAGCCAACGCACGCCGTGGCGACGTGTTTATCGGCATTTCCACCTCAGGCAATTCCCACAACTTGGTGGAATCACTTGACACCTGCCGTGAACTGGGGGTCACCGCTGTAGCCCTTGTAGGTGCATCTCCTTGCCAAATGGACAGGTGGGACTATGTGGTGAAAATACCAAGCTGCTCCACCCCACGCATCCAGGAATGCCAGACACTCATCGGCCATATCATCTGCTGCATCGTAGAAGAAAACCTATTTGGAGCAAAATACCGCAATCCATGAAAATAGTCATCATAGCAGGCGGACAAGGCACCCGTATTGCCTCTGTCAACAGCGAGATTCCCAAAGCAATGATTCCCGTTGAGGGCAAACCTATCATCGAGAGAGAGGTGGAAATGGCCAAGCGTTACGGGCATACAGAGTTCATCTTCATCACTGGCCATCTGGGAGCGCATATCCGCAATTATTTCGGCGATGGCTCATCATGGGGCGTACACATCGACTATTTCCAAGAGACCCAACCCCTTGGGACAGCAGGGGCATTGGCCTATCTGCAAGAACAACTGACTGATGATTTCTTTGTGTTATATGGAGACACCATCGTTGACATTGATATGGATGCCATGGCAGAGTTTCATCGCAGCCATCATGCTGATGCCACCTTGTTCGTACATCCCAATGACCATCCCTATGACTCCGACATCGTGGAACTCAGCGAGGATGGTCGAGTCAAGCAGATGCACATCAAGCCCCATCCCGAAGGGTTGGTGACACACAACATGGTCAACGCCTCACTGTTCATCTTCTCGCCCCGTGTACTTACGATGATTGAACGTGGCATGAAAAGCCATATTGAGAAAGACATTTTGCCCCGATGCATTACTGCCGACATGCGACTCTATGGCTATGTGTCGTTTGAATACATCAAGGATATGGGCACACCTGACCGTTATGAGGCTGTTTGCTCCGACGTGCGTGACGGTATCCCTTTCCGCCGCAACCATTGCCATCCCCGTCCGGCTATCTTTCTCGACCGCGACGGAACCATCACCGAGGAGGTGCATCTCCTGCACGATGCCAGTCAACTGCATCTCATCGAGGGAGCAGCCGAAGCCATCCGCCATATCAATGCCAGTGACTATCTCGCCATCATCGTGACCAACCAACCTGTCATAGCACGCAACCTATGCAGCTTTGAGGAACTCGACCATATCCATGCCACCCTTGAGACGATGCTCGGTCATGAGCGAGCCTATGTCAATGCGATTTACTATTGTCCGCACCATCCTGACAGCGGTTATCCAGAAGAGCGCAAGGAGTATAAAATCAAATGCGAATGCCGGAAACCGGCACCCGGCATGTTGCTGCAAGCCGCCCGTGACTGGAATATCGACCTCGGCCACTCCTACATGATAGGCGACAGTGAGCGTGACACTGAGGCAGGAGAACGGGCAGGATGCCTCAAGTCAATCCGTATCAAAACAAACGAGCCCGGAGCATTGCTCCAGGCTGTAGATGAAATTCTCCGTCAGGACTGAAAACTGCATTCTCTACTCCTGATTGGGAAAAGTGAGGTCAGCGTGTCAGTTCGAATCCCACGCGCACACCGTCGTAGTTCTTTGATATTTCACCGATGGTACCGATGGTGGAGTTGCCGCTGAGTGCGCCGAGAGTCTGCATCACGCTGAGGATTTTCTGCGACTCAAAGAGCAGGCTGATGCCGCTGGTGGTCATTGTGATATAGCCGTTCATGCTGAGCAGCAAGGTCTTCAGATTGATAGCTCCTGTGGAGGCATCATAGGTGTAAGTGCCACTGATGGACTTTCCTGCCAATTTACCGCTAAAAGTCTTGTCCTCCTTGAAAGTGAAAAGGGTGTTGCCGCTCGAGATGCCCAATGATTGGTAATGTGGCAGCAACTGTGACTTGATTTTCTGCGCAGCCACCTCACCGCCGGCCTTTGCCAACAGGTTGTCGCTGGTGAAGGCGCATCCCGGAGAAGAGTATCTCCAATTACCTACGAGGTTGGCTTCGCTCACCCTGTTGATACCGAGCACACTGCCGATGATGTTGCCCAGCGCATTTGTGGTATCCACACCCTTGAGGATTCCGCCTGTTCCCATGCAGCCCGACAAGACAAGGATTGCTGCGGCCATAGCCGCCATGATTTTCTTTTTCATATTATTTAAAAATGATTAGTTGATTCTCAATGGGGCAAAATTACATAAAATCAATCAAACAAGGAAAAAAACGTCTATTTTTTTCATTTTCTCCTCAATCATTACTTGTTTGGCGGATATTCAATCTCCTCAACCATCCCATATATTCATCCAATTATTCCCTTTTAAACAAAAAAATGAATTATATTTATGGTATTTTGCATTTTCTTTTGTATATTTGTACCCAACAAGTCAAGCTTCAAACAAACCTACTACTTAAGCAAATCTACATATTAAAAATAAGAATAACCTAAATTATATACTTAAACCCAAAACCATTTTTAACTAAAACAAAACTATTATGAAAAAAAAGACAATTGGCTATTTGAAGAGAACCACATTGGTCCTCGGCTTTGCGGCCTTGCTGATGCCATCCACCGCGCTGGCAGAAGGAAGCGGCGCCTCTGGGCTGCCAGCTATTCAGCAGCAGACACTATCCGTCAGGGGACATGTTGTGGACGAGACCGGTGAGCCTCTTATTGGCGTAACTGTCAGAATCGACAATGCCACAGGAGGAACCGTCACCGACATTGACGGAAATTTCGCGCTCACAGTACCTGCCGACAAGACCAACCTGGTGTTCTCCTACACAGGATACAAGACGTTGACCATACAGGCATCCTCCAACATGACAGTCAGGATGGAGCCCGATGCTCTCGGACTTGACGAAGTAGTGGTCATCGGCTTCGGTACGGTGAAGAAACGCGACGTGACAGGAGCCGTGGCACAGGTGAAAAGCGATGTCATCCTCCAGACTCCGACATCCGATGTCGCCACATCATTGCAGGGACGTATAACGGGTCTTGACGTAAACGGCGGCGAGATGCGCATCCGCGGCAACCGCTCCATCAAAGGCAGCAACGAACCGCTGGTCATCATCGACGGTGTGCAGGGCGGTTCACTCAGCGACATCAACCCCGACGACATCGAGACCATCGATGTGTTGAAAGATGCCTCATCTACCGCCATATATGGTTCGCAAGGTGCCAATGGTGTCATCATCGTCACCACTAAGAAGGCCGAGGCAGGACGTTTCAACATCTCCTACAACGGTTTTGCCACTGGCGCTTTCCGCATGGAGCACCCCGACTACCGCGAAGGAAGCAACTACTATGAGACACGCAAACTGGCAGCCCAGAATGCAGGCAACTGGAGCAGCAGTGCCGACGACATCAATCTCTTCGGTGCCAGTCCCGAGGCTCTCGCCGCCTATCAGGCAGGTGCATGGACCAACTATGAGGACCTGTTGCAGAAAGGCACCACATGGAGCACCCGCCACTCCATCACCCTCTCCGGAGGCAACGAGCGGACGACAGCACGTTTCAGCGTGGGATATGCCAATATCGGAAGCAGGTGGAAGGAGAGTGGTGGCAACAACCGCTACACCCTGCGCGCCAACATCGACCACGTCATCCGCAAGTGGATCAGCGGCGGTGTCATCTTCCAGCTCACCCACAACAGGTCGGACCGCTCACCCTACGAGGAGGCCTCGACCACTGACATGCAACTTGGCTCACCTTATGGATACTATGACTACACAGCCGGCAAATACATCATCGGCTCAACCATGGTGGAGCGCCCACTTGACAGCGGCGGCTATGTCAACCCATTGGTGAACACCCTCAATGGCGACCGCTACAACCGTGAGACCTATGGCACCAATGTGGTGGCCAACGGCTATCTCGACATCCATCCCATTGACGGTCTGTCATTGCGCACGCAGTTCAACGCACACATCACCAACTACTCGGACGGCAGTTTCACAGCCAACAACTCTGCCACACAACTCTACAACGGCACCAACCTGAGCGCCGCCTCAGAGAGCAAGTCCAACAGCCTCTATATCGAGTGGAACAACATCCTCACCTACCAGTTCAAGATGCTGCCTGAGGACCATCACCTCTCTGTGACTGCCCTCACCACCTGGAACAGGCGCACCTACGACATCCTCAGCGCCACCTCCTATGGTCAGACCCTGGCATCCAACCTTTGGTGGAACCTTGCCAGCAACGACGGAGGCGCTGGTCACATGCTCCATAGCAGTGATTATCAGAAAGAGCAGAACTTCTCCTATGCCGGCCGCGTCAGCTACGACTGGAACAGCCGTTATCTCTTCACCGCCTCCATCCGCCGCGATGGTGCCTCACGTCTGGCAAAGGGTCACAAGTGGGATACCTTCCCCTCGGCTGCTATTGCATGGCGCATAAGCGACGAACCGTTCATGGCAGGCACCAAGTCATGGCTTGACGACCTGAAAATCCGCGCCACCTATGGTGTGACGGGCAACGCAGGTATCGGTGTCTACGGCACACAGTCGGGCGTCACCTTCGACAACGGACAGTTGGGCTTCCAGGACAGCCAGGCCAGCCACTATTGGTTGGGAGTGAAGACCACCAGCGACAATACCGGAGCCGCCATCATCGGCAACCTCGATACCAAATGGGAGCGCTCCACCACCACTGACATCGGTTTCGATATGATTCTGTTCAACAACCGCGTCAGCATCACATTCGACTGGTACAACACGAAGACCACCGACCTGATTCTGCTCCGCTCGCTGCCCACCTCTTCAGGCAACGACGGCAACTTCAGCACCTACACCAACATCGGCTCCACCCAAAACCGCGGTTGGGAGTTGACCATCAACAGCCGCAACATCGCAAAGAAAGACTTCCAGTGGAACAGTACCCTCTCGTTCTCCGCCAACAAGGAAGAGATTCTTGAACTAACCGGCGATGTGGACATGATTCAGTTGGGCAACAAACCTGAGGAGGTGCTGATGGTGGGTTCTCCTATCAAGTCATACCGCACCTATATCTACGAAGGCATCTGGAAGACCTCCGAAGCCGCCCAGGCTGCTGAGTACTTCACCGACGAGAAGAAGACCACTCCCTTCAAGCCCGGCGACATCAAGGTGACCGACCTCGACGGCGACCACTGGATTGACACCAAGGACTATACCATTGTAGGTTCAGCTTCGCCCGACTGGTTTGCTGGTTTCAACAACGACTTCCGTTACAAAAACTTCGACCTGAACATCTACCTCTACGCCCGTTGGGGACACTGGGGTGACAACCCGCTGGCCAACTACACGCCGTCGACTGGTGGCCGTTACACCACGATGGACTACTGGGTGGCCAACACCAATGAGAGCGGCTCGTTCCCCGCTCTGATGCAGAACTACAACTTCTACGACTACAAGGGCTATACCGCCTTCTGGTATTGCGACCAGTCGTTCATCAAGATCAAGCGCATTGCTCTCGGCTACACGCTTCCTCGCACAGCCATCCACTCACTTGGCATAGAGAAACTTCGTGTCTACGCCACCGTCAACAACCCCTTCTACATCGTGAAGGAGGACTGGATGAAGCACTTCGACCCCGAAGGACAGCAGCGCAGCGTGACAATAGGTGTGAATGTTAACTTTTAATGATTAGGACAATGAAGATTTTCAATAAATATATCGTTGGTGCGCTGCTGCTTGGCGCTACCACATTAGGTTTCACTTCATGTGACCTCGATGAGTACAACCCTTCGAGTGAAACCGCAGATGCCGTCTTCGAGACCCAGCAGGGCATCGAGGGACTCGTCAACCAGATGTATTACAACTTCCGCTGGAAGTATTTCGGACGCGAGGACCCCGTCCTCTATTTCGAGGGTGCAGGTGATATCTGGGCCAACATCCCCGACAAGTACACCTATGGCATGCAGCTCACCCGCTTTGTCGACCTCCAAGGCGACCGCGGTCAGGTGGCTGGCGCATGGAACCGTGTGTACGACAATGTCAACCTTGCCAATGCCGTACTGGCATACCTACCTTCCACCCAAGGACTGAGAGATGATATACGCAACGACTACGAGGGAGAGGCACGTTTCATGCGCTCCTACAACTACTGGTGGCTTGTGGAGTGGTTTGGCGACATCGAGATGCGCACCGAACCTACATCGACACCTGTCTATAAGGCCTATCGCACCGACCGCAAGGTCATCTACGACGAGGTCATCATCCCCGATGCTGAGGCCGCTACCCGCCTGCTCCCAATAACACCTTACAATGGTGAGGTGGGCCGTTCCACAAAGAAGGCTGCTTATGCCCTGCTGGCACGCGTCTGCCTGACACGCGCCCAGTATGAGGCAGCTGGCAGCAGCGAGGCCAAGGCTTTCTATCAGAAGGCATTGGAAGCCGCTAGATATGTGATGGACAACCAGAGTTCCCTTGGTATCAAACTCTACAGCACATATGATGAAATCTGGCAGGCCAAGAACAACAAGACCAACTCCGAGTTCCTGTGGGTGGTAACCCACTCCAGCAACTCCACGCTCAACAAGCAGTCGGGCAACCCCAACCGTCTGCACATGTACTTCTCGCCGCGTCTGCTCAACCGTTTCGGCAACGTGCAGACTGCCACCAACTGGGAGTATCCCCGTGAGAGTGTGCTGCTGTGCCCCACCTACTATCTGCTCAACCTATTCGGCGATTGGGACCTCCGCTATGATGTGCTCTTCCAGGAAGAATTCCCTGTGAGTGCCGACAGTTATACCTGGACAGAGGCAGATGTCAACAGTTTCATGGCTCCAGCATCCTTGATAGGCAAGACCATTGTCAAGGACGACCTGGGTCTGAAGGTGAGCCGCAAGCCCGTGACCGATGCTGAGCGCGAGGCTGCCGCAGAGAAAGGTTATGTGCTGTTGGGCGCCAACAACATCTATGACCTCCGCGACGGCAAGATAACACGGATGGGCGGTGCCCGCATCCGCGACCTGAACCCCGATGACATCGGCGGTGTGCCCACAACCACTTTTGTCGCCACCTCCTATCCTCGTTTCCAAAAATACCGCATCTGGGACCGCGACCTCAATGGTACCTTCCTGCTTACTGCTGCCAACGCACAGATAGGTTTCGGCGACGTGCCCATCATCCGTTATGCTGAGATGCCGCTGATAGCCGCCGAGTGCCAGATTCAGTTGGGCAACCCCTCCGAGGCCGCCAACATCATCAACGACGAAAACAAGGGCATCCGCACATCGCGTATCCTGAAGCCGGGGCATGATGCCAGCGAGATGAAGGTGACGGCAGGTCAAATGACCATTGAGTGGATTCTCGAGGAGCGTGCCCGCGAACTCTGCGGTGAGTGGTTGCGCTGGTTCGACCTAAAGCGTACAGGTCATCTGATTGACTACCTGAAGGGACACAATCCCGCCATGCGTGGCGACGAGCCTGTAGATGAGCACAACTATCTGTGGCCGATTCCCACCAGTTTCCTCGACAAACTGGAGAATGCCGAGGAGTTTGGCCAAAACCCAGGTTACAATGCCTATACCAAGTAGTGCATCTCTAAACGAGCATATAAAAAAGTAGGTCAGTTTCTGACCTACTTTTTTATGCCCCATTCATGGCAGCCTTTCGCTTTTCTCACAATAACAAATCCTCAGCCGCTTCACCGCACCCTTTTGAGCAAAATCCAGCTGCTTTTCTGACTGTTTGTCCCTATGGCTCAGTTTGCGCACTGGGCCAGTTCACAAGGAAGAGTTTTGAGGAAGCCCGCGTAAATGCGGTGTAGAGCCAATGGATGTAGTCGGGTGTGAGCATATCGTCGGTCATGTAGCCCTGGTCGACATAGACGTGCTCCCACTGACCACCCTGCGCCTTGTGGCAGGTGACGGCATAGGCGTATTTCACCTGAAGGGCATTATAATGGACATCAGAACGCACCTTCTCCATGCGGTCATGTTTGAGGGGGATATCCTCATAATCGGCAAGGACACCATTGAACAGCGCATCGTTCTGCTCATGGGTAAGGGCGGGAGCCTCTGAGGTGAGCGAGTCGAGAATCACCGTAGCAGTCAGTTCCACTCCCTCATAATCAGGAAACGACAGCATCACGTCGGCAAACCGCAGGCCATAGACCTCCCTGATACGCCTTGCCCTCTGCACGCGGACACGGTCGCCGTTGGCGATGAACTCCAACGGCACCTTCTCCTTCTCCGCCCAATAATAGTTGTTGCGCACCACCATGAGCATGTCGCCCGAACATATTTCCTCCTCGCGTCCGAGCACACTGCCACGAATGCCCTGATTATAGATGTTGGCACGTTTGTTCGACCGTGTGATGACGATGGTCTCATCCACCCCCACCTCACTGTAACTGCTGTTGAGCTGCTCAATCAGTTCGCCACCCGGCACCATGACGATGTCGGCGAAGCCGGTGAACCGTATCTTCGGCAATGCCGTCGCCTCATCATGTGTAATCATGTTGCGCACGACGGTAGCATTGTAGAGGATGCCCGACAACTGACTCTGCCGAAGCACCTCGTTGAGGTCAGCACAATAGGGTTTCAATCCATAGCCAGCCAAATAGTCAGGCTGCAAGGCAGGAGACTCCTCCTCACCCACTGGCGGCAACTGTGCCCTGTCGCCCACGAGCAGCAATCGGCAGTTCTCTCCACCATACACAAACTGCACGAGGTCGTCCAGCAGCCGTCCGCTGCCGAAGTTGGCCTCTCCCATCCCCTCATTTGCCACCATCGACGCTTCATCGACCACGAACAACGTATCGCGGAAGAGGTTGACATTGAGATTGAAACCGCTCATGTCGCCCGTAAATGCTTTCTGACGGTATATCTTACGGTGTATGGTGAACGCCGCATGACCACTATTGAGAGCGAACACCTTGGCTGCACGCCCTGTAGGTGCGAGAAGCATCACCCGCTGCTGCAGCCTCACCATGGTACGCACGATGGCGCTGGCGATGGTGGTCTTTCCCGTTCCCGCAGCTCCAGTGAGCACCATCACGGCATGCGCATCACTGTCGGCAGCGAACTGGGCGAAAGTGTCAATGGCGTGGGCTTGTTCCCCAGTGGGTTCCATCCCCATCGTTCGGAGAACCTGGAATGACAGTTCAGAGGAAATCATTTTTTTGGAGATTAGGAGTATTGGAGTTTAGGAGTATTGGAGTTTAGGAGTTTAGACATATGATTCTTTTAAGGAGTTTAGGAGTCTAGGAGTATGGGAGTTTAGACATATGATTCTTATGTGTGTCCTGCATGGA
>JAGCXX010000061.1 GCA_017961115.1 Prevotella sp.
CCCGTTCATCGGGATTTGCAATCCCGATGCCCCAAAAATAGGGATTTGCAATCCCATGACAAGTCAGTCATATGTCTAAACTCCTATACTCCTAAACTCCCAAACTCCTCAAAAAGAATCATATGTCTAAACTCCAAAATAGATGAAGGATGAAAGATGAAGGATGAAAGATTGATACCACATTAGTAATCATATGTCTAAACTCCTAAACTCTCAAACTCCTAAACTCCTGAAAAAATCTCCTAAACTCCCCAAAAATGAACTATGACCTGTTAAGAGACAAGAAAATCGCCCTCCTGCTGTCGGGAGGAGTAGACAGTGCCGTGGTGCTCCATGAACTCTGCTCACATGGGCTTCATCCCGACTGCTTCTACATCAAGATAGGACCAGAGGAAGACGAGGAATGGGATTGCTCCTCCGAAGAGGATATGGAGATGGCCACCGCCCTGGCAGCCCGCTATGGCTGTCAGCTCAGCGTGGTAGACTGCCACCATGAATATTGGGACAAGGTGACGCGCTACACCATGGAGAAGGTGAGAGCCGGTCTGACACCCAACCCCGATGTGATGTGCAACCGGCTCATCAAGTTCGGCGCCTTCGACGAGAAACGAGGACATGAGTATGACCTCATCGCCACAGGGCACTATGCGCAGACAGAGATAGAGGATGGTAAGAAATGGCTTTGCACCAGCCCCGACCCCGTGAAGGACCAAACCGACTTCCTTGCACAAATAGAGGGATGGCAGTTGCAAAAAGCCCTCTTCCCCATCGGCCATTATATGAAGGAGGAGGTGAGGCAGATAGCCGAGCGGGAGCATCTCATCAATGCCCGCCGCAAGGATTCACAGGGTATCTGTTTTCTAGGCAAGATCAACTATAACGAATACATACGACGCTACTTGGGCGACAACCCCGGCGACGTGGTGGAGTTGGAGACAGGCAAGCGCATCGGTCAGCACCGCGGACTGTGGTTCCATACCATCGGCCAGCGCCATGGTCTGGGTTTCGGCGGAGGACCTTGGTTTGTCGTGCGAAAGGACATCGCCGCCAACGTGCTCTATGTGAGCAAGGGCTATGAACCCCGCACCGCCTACCGTGACACATTCGCCGTCCAAGCTTTTCATTTCCTCACCGAAGAGGTCGGGATGACGGAGGTGACGTTCAAGATAAGGCACACCCCTGAGTTCCACACCGCCAGGATGGAAAAGACGGGCGAGGGATGCTACATGGTCTATTCCGACGAGATGCTCCACGGAGTTGCTCCGGGGCAGTTTTGTGTGGTCTACGACCGTCAGCATCACCGTTGCTATGGTTCAGGAGAGATAGCCCTTGAGGAATGCCCCCAACAGAAATAGGGGTTTTCCCCCTGAAAGATAGGGATATATAAGCGGAGGATAAAGAAATGCTGCTTATCTTTGCATCATAAGAGAGTATCAACCTGTTTTTTCACATCAAAAGACAACACATTATGAAAAAGATGACATTCATAGCAGTTCTGCTCTGCATCCTCGCTGCCATCCCGGCAAGCGCACAGCGCCCCAGGGGCGGATATGGCCACAGAGGCACCCTCTCCTCTAACCGCGGTTCAATAGGCAGGAGTTATGGTTATGGCCCCAACACATACTACGGTCTGAGATTCGGTCTCTCTGCCTCACACGTCAGCAGCGACGCCCCTGACCTGAGCTCCAACAGCAGCAAGACCGGCCTTGACGTTGGTGCTGTGATGGGCATCCAGATGTCGCCTCAGATGCCACTGTTCTTTGAGACTGGCTTGTTCTATACCGAGAAAGGAGGCAAGGGCAAGTTTGACGGCAACAAGTTCTCCTACGGCCTCAACTACATTGAGGTTCCCTTGGTGCTGAAATACTCGGCGTACGTTGCACCCGCTACGGCAGTAGAGCCATTCCTTGGCGGATATTTGGCTGGCGGCATCAGCGGCAAGGTGAAAGACTATCGTGAACACGATGCCTATAGTTCGTTCAGCAACAAAGGCGCCAACTTCAAGCGTTTCGACGGCGGCATCCGTGTCGGTTGTGGTTTCGCATACGAGATGCTCTATGCCGAACTAGGTTATGACTTTGGCCTCACCAACATCGGCGACAACGATTTCGACGACACCCACAACGGAGCGCTGTTCCTGAATATCGGACTGAACTTCTAAAAAATTGAAAATTGAAGATTGAAAATTGAAAATTGAAGATTGAAGATTGAAGATTATTCTTTCTTCCTTTTTCGGAAAAACAGCAGAAGGGCGAGAGCCGTCACGGCGACACCTGCCGCTGCATAGGCAAAAAGCGAACCGCCATCGTGGTCTTCCACGGTGGCGGCTGTGTTGTTTGTATCAAGTGTGTCACCTTTCCCTTCCAACAATTCCATGACGGCAGCGCCATCGGTATTGTTGAGCACGGGTTCAGGTTCGGCATATTCCACCTCATAGATATTGACGGCATTGCCGCCCTGGTTGCCCCTGCCCTGCGAGGTGACGATGATGTAGCGGCCGTCGTTGGAGATGTCGAGTCCCACGGGGTAGGAGTCCACATCGATGCTTGCCGCCACCGTCATGGTGCGTGAGTCAACCACATAGAGTTTGCTGGCGAGGTTGCAGGCAGCAAACACGAAGTGCCCGCTTGGAGAGATTTCGATGGTGCGCGCGCCATCACCCACCTTGCAGTTCTGCCATCCGCCGAGTGTGGCGGTCTTACCTGTCAGACTCTTGGCTGTCTTGAGGAAGGTGTCGAGTTTGATGCGCTGCACATAACCCGCCTTGTTGACACTGAGGTAGAGATATCCGTCGCGGATGACGAGATGCCGCACGTTGGCCATCATGCCCAGCACACGTCCCAAATATTTCTGTGTCTCCATGTCGATGACGGCAATGCCGCCGTTGCCGCCCATGCATCCCACGAGCAGATATTTGTCATCGGGGGTGAACACCGTTCCCCTCAGGCAGTAGCCGCTCTTGTTGTCGCGGTCAACGGGTTCGGTAAGGCTGTAGTTGAGGGGCAGCACATAGTCGACGACCAGCAATGCCTCATGAAACCACTCCTCCGGGTTAAGACTTGCCACATTGACGAGTCCCACGGTGTTGTTGCCCCAGTGTGTGATGGCCACATGGCGGCCGTCGTGAGAGCATGCCACCATCTTGGGCAGCGGTCCGGTCTCCATGAGGCGCACAATGCTGTCGGTGCGGGTATCGATGACTGCCACAGCCGACGGATCCTGCGCGTTGAGGTCGTAGGTGCGGCGGTAAAAAGGAATCCACAGGTAACGTCCACCGTGGGAGAAGGTACTCTCCACGGGTTTTCCCATAAAGGTGTTGAGGCGCTGTGTATAGTGGGTGAAGGGATAGAACTTGCTGGGTTTGCTCCACAGAGCGGCATCCTTCTCGTCCTCAAACTTATACTCAATCACCTTAAGGCGCTTGTGGGTCTTCATGTCGTAGACCACCGTGGCGCATCCCTCGAGGGAGTTGACATAGTATTTCTGTCCGTCGGGATGGATGTTAGCGGACTTGGGAGAGTTGATATAGGCATCACGGTATTGCCCGGTACTCCCGCTGTAGTTGATATGCTTGTTGACGATGGTCAGGCTGACCCCCTCACCTTTGCTCTGGGTGCCTACAGAAGGATGGATGGCACTCTGTGCTGCTGTTGTCAAACATGCTGCCATCCCGGCAACTGTCAGGAATAAATGTCTGAACATTTTTTAATGAAAAATTATAGATAAAGAATTAGAATAATCACTTTCTTTCCTCCCGGGAGGGAGGGGGAGTGTTTTAAAACGCCTCCCTGTATTTGCTCTCCTCCTTGTCGTTGAGCATGCCGACGTAACTGTTGTAGCGGCTCAGGGCGATATAGTGGTCCTCGACGGCACGCAGCACGGCACAGCCCGGTTCGTGGGTGTGGGTGCAGTTGCCGAAATGGCAATCTTTGGAGAAGCGGAATATCTCACGGAAATAACCGCATATCTCCTGCGGCTCCATATCAAAGGTGCCAAAACCCTTGATGCCCGGTGTGTCGATGGCCCATCCACCTTCCGGCAGTCTGAGCATCTCACTGAATGTAGTGGTATGCATGCCGGTGTTGTGAGCCTCGGAGATTTCCGCCGTTCGCAGGCTGACACCCGGTATCAGTTGGTTGAGCAGCGTGGACTTCCCCACCCCACTGTTGCCGCTGAAGACGGAGATTTTATCGTGGAGGAGTGCCTTTAGGTTGTCGATACCCTGTCCTGTGGCTGCCGACACCTGGAGGCAGGTGTAGTCGATTCCCTCATAGAGGTCGCACATCATCTGCTGTAGCCGCAAGTCGTCCTCATCGAGCAGGTCGGTCTTGTTGAACACCAGCAGCACCGGCACCCTGTATGCCTCTGCCGAGGCCAAGAAGCGGTCGATGAACGTGGTTGAGGTGACGGGGTAGTTGACTGTTACGATAAGCACCGCCTGGTCGACATTGGCGGCGATGATATGGCTCTGCTTGGAGAGGTTGGGCGACTTGCGTATGATGTAGTTGCGGCGGTCCTCTATCTCATTGATGAACGCCGTCCCCTCTTGATTGCGCACCAACCCCACCCTGTCGCCCACAGCGACAGGGTTGGTGCTTCTGATGCCTTTGAGCCTGAAGTTGCCTTTGATTTTGCTCTCCACCAAGTCACCGTCATCGGTGAGCACGGTGTACCAGCTTCCAGTATTTCTGATGACGAGTCCCTTCACGCCGGTCTACACGGTCATGATTTCCTTGTTCTTGGCGGCAAGGATCTCATCAATTTTCTTGATAAACTTGTCGTGGATTTTCTGGAGTTCCAGTTCGGCATCCTTCTCATTGTCCTCTGAGAGTCCGTCCTTGATGGCCTTCTTCAGTTTGTCCTTGATGTCGCCTCTCACGTTGCGCACCTCCACCTTGGCCTTCTCCGCAATCTTGTTGCATTGCTTTGTCAGGTCGCGGCGGCGCTCCTCCGTGGGCTGAGGGATGTTGAGTCGGATAATCTCACCGTTGTTCTCCGGTGTGATGCCGACATCCGAGTCCATGATGGCTTTCTCAATTGTGCGAATCATCTTTTTGTCCCAGGGACGGATGGCGATGGTGCGTGGGTCGGGAGTGGACACATTGGCCACCTGGTTGAGTGGCACCATGCTTCCATACGACTCCACCCTCACGCCGCTGACGATGGCGATATTGGCACGTCCGGCGCGTATTTTGGCCAAGGCATCCTCAAGGAACATGGCGGCCATCTCCATGCGTTCCTCTGCCTCACTCAATGTTGCTTTTACGTCTATCATATTCTGTTATGGTATAATAGTTTTGTTTATCGTTGACAAATGTAAGCATATTTTTCGTTACACGCAACATAATAAGCGAAAAAATGCAAGCATACATAGCAATGCTCATAGTTGTTGTCCCATCGCCTTCGCCACAAGATTGGTCAGTTCCACAAACTGCGGGATGGTAAGTTGCTCGGGGCGCATGGTCATCATCGGACTGGCGAAAAGCTCGTCTGCATTGCTATTCTGCCCGAAGAGTTGCCTCAGGCTCACGCGCAGCATCTTGCGCCGCTGGTTGAACACCGTCTTGACCACACGGCGGAATAGTTGTTCATCGCAGCCCAGGTCGGTGACCTCGTTGCGTGTCATCCGGATGACGGCACTCTTCACCTTGGGTGGAGGATTGAACACATGCTCATCGACAGTGAAGAGGTACTCCACGCTGTACCATGCCTGGATAAGCACACTGAGGATGCCATATGCCTTTGTTCCCGGCTCTGATGCGATGCGCAGCGCTACCTCACGCTGAATCATACCCGTGCAGCAAGGGATGAGGTCCTTGTTGTCGAGCATCTTGAAGAAAATCTGTGTGGAGATGTCGTAGGGATAGTTGCCCGTGAGCACGAACTGCCTGCCCTCAAACAATGCGTTGAGGTCCATGCGGAGGAAGTCGCCACCGACCACCTTGCCATCAAGTTGGGGAAAATGCTCATGGAGATATGCCACCGACTCGCGGTCAATCTCCACGACACGCAGTTCGCGAGGTTTCTCCGTCAGATACTGTGTGAGGACACCCATGCCGGGTCCCACCTCAAGGACGGGAATATCGGGACAGGCATCCACCGTGTCGGCGATGGCCTTTGCCACATTCAGGTCGATGAGGAAATGCTGTCCAAGGTTCTTTTTAGGTTTTACATTCTTCATATTCAAATAATGGATTTACAAAGATAGGCAAAAATCCAACTTTTCCATTATTTATTTGGAACAAATGAATAAAAATCTCAAAAATCCCCACATCTTCTTGCGTGGATGTGGGGATTGAAGTGCATCATGGTTGACCATGCTGTATATATAGGGATAATGAAATCATCTGCGTCCACCCTTAATATGGGGAAAATTTACTAATTTTGCACCCGTTACTCAACATTGTTGTAGATTCTTCTTACGAAACACCAATTGAAAGATAGATGATGAACCGTTCGCAGAAAATAATTCGTACCAGTATTATCGGGATTGCAGCCAACGTATTGTTGGCAGCATTCAAGGCTCTTGTGGGAATCCTGGCAGGCAGTGTGGCAATCGTGATGGATGCCGTGAACAACCTCAGTGATGCCCTGTCGAGTGTCGTCACTATCATCGGCACCAAACTGTCTGAACGTCCCGCCGACCGTGAGCATCCCTTCGGTTATGGCCGTGTGGAGTATTTCAGCGCCATCGTCATCTCCATCTTGGTAATTTGTGCCGGTGTTACCTCGTTGATAGAGTCAGTGAAGAAAATCTTCGACCCAACAAAACCTGATTATACCACCGTCACGTTGATTGTCATCGTGGTTGCCATCTTGGTGAAACTGTTATTAGGGCAGTTCGTCAAGCGACAAGGACAATCGTTGAAAAGCGACGCACTGATAGCTTCGGGCAGCGATGCGCTGTTTGACGCCATTATCACACTGGCCACACTGGTTTCGGCAGGCATCATGCTGATATGGAACATATCGATAGACGGCATTCTCGGCGCACTCATTTCCTTGGTCATCATCAAGGCTGGTATTGAAATGCTTGCCTCACCTGTCAATGAACTGTTAGGTGCGAGAGTCTCACAAGAGCTGATTCATGATATCAAGCAAGAAGTAGCTGCCTTTGAGGGTGTGCATGGCGTGTTTGACATCATTCTCCACAACTACGGTCCAAATCTTCTTATCGGCTCTCTGCATGTGAACGTCTACGACACGATGAACGCCCATGAGATACATGCCCTGACACGCAGTATCACAGAGCAGATGTTAGATAAACACGGTGTCGTTTTGACAGTTGGCATCTATGCCATTGCTACTGGCGAGAACAAACGGAGTCTGTTGCAAAGCACCGTCTTGCAGGCTTTGGCCAAGCACAAGGAGATTGTACAGGTGCATGGCTTCTGTTATTACGAGAAAGAGCAGCGGGTCTCAGTAGACGTGGTGCCAGACATTTCTGTCCACGATGAGGCAGCTCTTTCCGCCAGCCTGACACAAGAGTTGAAAGCATTAGTTCCTGACAAAGAAATAACCATCATCATTGACCACAATTATAGCGAATAAAACGCTATCGTGCGCAGTTCCTTGATTCCCCATACTTTTCAAAGTCAATCGAGGATGGATGCTGCAATTTGAAGAATTAGTCCGAAAGGATGATAGATTAGAAATAATCAAATGATGAGGTGAGATGCTATTCTTCACCCCATCACTCTTTACACCCTTAATCTCAATTGTCGGCAAACTGAGTGCTTAAATTTCAAAGCTCAGTCGTTTCATCGTATGCCTCGTTGGCCAATTCTGAATTTCTTGTAAGGCGTTCTTCCTCAGACAGTTGCTTACGTAATGAGAATGAGCTATGCAACTTTTCAAAGAATGAAAACTTTGAACGTCTGTCCCTATGATATGCTTTACTGATACCTTCTTCAGAGTAGTCGAAGTCCTGGGAATTGCGGATGGCCAATGACTGAGCCACCTCTGAGGAATTCTGGTTGGCGCCCATGAAGGTGAACGACCATCCTCCGGACTTGAGGCTGTCCACGAGAGCATGGATACTTCTTCTGTTATATTCCTTCGATGCATTCTCCAAGCCATCGGTAATGATAGTCACCACTACTGCCACGTCATCGATGTCTTTCACATGTTCCCTCATTGAGGTCAGTGCAAACCCCATGGCATCATAAAGAGGAGTGCAGCAGCAAGGTACATACTGATTCAAAGTGAGTGGCTCAGCCTCGGCGACAGGCACCTTATCGTATACAGCGTCTCTTGAGCAACTGCAGAAGGTGATGAGAGAGATGTAATGTTCTTGTGTGTCGGCATACTCTTTTTGTGCTTTCTTGATACCCGCGAGCGTCTCATTGAAACCTTCCATGGCAGCTCTGCGGATGCATTCCATCGAACCGCTCTTGTCGAGCACCACGAGGTTGTAGATTTGTGTTTTTTCTTTCTTTTCCATTACTTAATCAATCTTTGAGTGAGAAATATAATATGTTAAACAAGTATTTGCAATTATAGAGTGCAAAATGCCTCTTTTTCTATCACTTTAGTTCAGTGTTATTTATTCTTTAATACGTCTTTGGTGATTTTGTAAACACCCTAGCTTAAAACTTTCGCAAGTTGAGCAATCAAGGAGTAATGGCATTTCTTATGGTCTGTCTTTCTTGGCCTTACCAAATTTAGAGGGTTTGCTGCCCATGAAGAGTTCGAGGGTGCCGCCAGCCACGATATCAGGGAAGTCGACATACGACTTGGTGTATTTGCGTCCGTTGAGACGTGCCGACTGCACATAGATGTTGTCCTTGCTATTGTTGTGCGCCACCACGTTGAAGGTCTTGCCGTCGCGCACCCTCATGTCCACCCTGTCGAACAGCGGCGAACCGATGACATACCTTCCTCCGGCAGGCGCCACCTGATAGAGTCCCATCGATGAGAGGAGATACCATGCCGACATCTGTCCCACATCCTCATTGCCGCACAGTCCGTCGGGTTGGTCGTGGTACATCTCACCAAACACCTTGCGCAGCAACGGTGCCGCCTTCCACGGCATCCCCACATAGTTGTAGAGGTAGATGATGTGGTGGCTGGGCTCATTGCCATGGGCATACTGCCCGATGAGTCCGGAGATGTCGGGCGGAGCCTCCTCGCCGAGATTGCCCTCCACGACAAACAGCGAGTCGAGTTTCTGGGCAAAGCGCTTGTCGCCACCAAGCAGGCCGACCAGTCCCGGCACGTCGTGCGGCACCAGCCACAGATATTGCCATGCGTTGCCCTCCGTGTAGTCCTTTACCTCCCCTTCCGCCTTGAAAGGATCAAAGGGCTCACGCCAGCCGTCCTTGCTGTCGCGGGCTCGCATGAAGCGCGTCACAGGGTCGAAATAGTGGCGGTAGGCCTGACTCCGCTCCTTGAAATACCTGTAGGCAGAACCGTCGGTGTCGCCGCTGCCCGGAAGGGAGGCCACCAGCGCCACACAATAGTCAGCCAGCGCATACTCCATGCACTTCGCCACGGTCTCATTCTCAGAATCAAGGTCGAAGGGCAGATAGCCATACTCACGCAGCAGGCGCAGTCCGCGCTCGTCGCGCATCGCAGACTTCCTAACTGCCTCAAGCACCTCACGCACATCCACGTCATATCCCTTGATGGCGAGGTCTGCCATGACGGGAATACCCGGGTTGCCCACCATGCAGTCGGTCTCGTTTCCCATCAGGTGCCACACGGGCAACTTCCCCTGTTCCTTGCAGATGTGCAGCATGGTCTGGGCGATGTCGCGCTGCCGCTCCGGATGGATGAGGGTCATCAGGGGATGGGCGGCGCGGTAGGTGTCCCACAGCGAAAAAGTGGTGTGGCAGACGAAGTCACCCTGATGCACCTGACCGTCGGCACCCCTGTAGTGTCCGTCAACATCTCCGAACACCGAGGGTGCCACCATGGTATGGTAGAGAGCGGTGTAGAAGATGCGGCGGGCACGGGCATCACTGGTGGTGATGGTCATCTTTGCCAGCTGCTCCTCCCATGCCTTGTCGGCGGCTGCCGCCACTGCATCGAAGTCCCATGTCGGCATCTCTGCCCGCAGGTTGCGCAACGCGCCCTCTGTGCTCACCGCCGATATGCCCACCCTGACGAGCAGTGGACGGCGGTCGTTGGGCGTACTCACCATGACGAGGGTGTCGCCATTCAGCCGTGTGACGGTGACGGGACGGGAGAACTCAGCGGCGAAAAACACATGCTGGTCGCGCGCCCATCCCTTGGAGCGGCGGTAGCCCACCACCACACGGTCGCCTTTGGTTTGTATGTTGCATGCCGCGGTGCCGTCCCATCCGATGCCCTGGTCGAGGTCGATGAGCATCATCGCCTGCTGCTGACTGTCGGGGAAGGTGTAGCGGTGCATGCCGCAGCGTTCCGTGGCAGTGAGTTCCGCCCGTATGCCGCTCTCTCTGAGAAACAGTGAGTAGTAGCCTGGACGTACTCGCTCATCAGCATGTGAGAAGAGCGTGCTGCGCTTCGAGGCATCGGCGACTGGTAGAAAAGCGATGTCGCCCAGGTCGCCAATGCCCGTTCCACTCAGATGCATGTGCCCGAACCCAATCAGTACGGAGTCGCTGTAGTGGTAGCCGGAACACCAGTCCCAACCACGGCATGGTTCGGTGGGACCGAGCTGCACCAGTCCGAAGGGCACGTTGGCTCCCAAAAACACATGACCGTGCCCGCCAGTTCCGATGTAAGGGTCGACATAGTCGGTGAGTCTGTCGGCTGCCTGTCCCATCTTGGGAGATAGGAATGCCATCAAGGCAAAGGCGATGATTGTCAGATTTCTCATCATTCAGTTTGGTTAAGATTAAATTTCAAATTTCGCATTCAACTGCCTTAACTACTCAACTTGAGATAGTTGAAAGACAATTTTCCCTCTCAGGCGGATGTCATCGGATGCAGCGCCCACCATCACCTCGAAGATGCCGGGTTCTGCCACATGCCGCAAATCGGGTGTGACCACCTCGAAGTCCTCATCACCGACCATGAACGACACACGCCTTCGCTCCCCTGCCTTGAGGTGGATGCGGCAGAAATGACGCAACTGCATCACCGGCATGACTACCGAGGCCACCTCATCGCTCAGGTAGAGTTGTGATACCTCATCGCCATCCATTCCGCCCACGTTGGCTACATCAAACGACACCTCGAAGCGGCCCTCACCTGCATCCCTCACATTGAGGTTGGAGTATTCAAACTTCGTGTAACTCAGTCCATAGCCAAAGGCAAAAAGGGGTTTTGTGGACATATCGATATACTCATGGGTGGCGGAACGCAAACGGTTGTAATAAACAGGAAGTTGTCCGACACCTCGCGGAACGGAGACGCTGAGTCGGCCAGCCGGATTGCAGTCGCCGAACAGCACGTCGGCGATGGCTGTCCCTCCCTGCTGTCCGGGATAATAGGCTGTGAGCAGCGCATCAGCCTCATCTGCAGCCCAAGTCTTGTCGAGGGGACGTCCCTCCACGTAGACCACGACCAGTGGTTTGCCCGTCTGCCGCAGGGCATGCAGCAACTGTTCCTGCCTACCCATCAGCGACAGCGATGCCCTGTCAAAACCCTCGCCACACTCCATGTCGCTCACGGTGTTGGTCTCTGAGGCGGCTCCTGTCTTCTCGTAAGAGGTGCGGAAATCCCGGGCACTGGAACCGCCCACCACCGCCACCACCACATCGGCGCGTCGTGCGGCAGCGGTGGCCTGCGCAATTTCGTTGAGCGTGGTGTCGCGGATGGCACATCCCCTGACATATTCCACCTGTGACGCAGACAGCTTGTCCCTGATACCCTCGAGCACAGTAACCACCTGGTCGTCTGACTGTGGTGCGGTGTAATCTCCCAACAGATTATAGCGGCTGTCGGCATTGGGACCCACCACTGCCACGCGGATGTTGCGCGAGAGCGGCAAGATATGGTTCTGGTTTTTGAGCAGGGTGATGCTCTCCTGTGCCACCTGCCGGGCAAGAGCAAGATGGTCGGCAGTCCTTACACCCTTTTCTGCTGCCTTGGGGGTGACGTAGGGATGGTCGAAAAGTCCCATCTCAAACTTTGCCATAAGCACGCGCGAGGCTGCCTCATCGACAAGGCGTTCCTCCACCCTGCCCTCACGCACCGCTTTCACCAGTTGGGCAAACGCCAGTCCGCCGAGGTCGACATGGACACCGGCCCCTGCGGCCAGCATAGCCGCCTCCTCCCATGTGCCCGCCACATGATGGTCGCTCGAAAGGGTGTTGATGCTATAGAGGTCGGAGACAACAAAACCGCGGAAGCCCCATTGTCCGTAGAGCACATCGCGGAGAAGATAGGGATTCGACGTGCAGGGCACGCCATCGACGGAGTTGTAGGAGGTCATCACGGAGAGTGCGCCAGCCTTCACCGCCTTACGGAATGGTGGGAGAAAGAAAGTGTGTAGAGCACGTGTCCCAATGGAGATGGGACTGCCGTTGAGCCCTCCTTCAGATGCTCCATAGGCTATCAAGTGTTTGGGCGTGACGAGCGTGGCATCAGGTCGTTCCAAGCGACCGCCTCCCATGCCACGAATCAGAGCGGCTCCCATCTCTCCTGTCAGCACAGGGTCCTCTCCCATTGTCTCCTCCACACGAGACCACCGTGGGTCACGCACGAGGTCGAGCACCGGTCCATAACTGATATGACCGCCCTGGAGGCGTATCTCTTTGGCGATGGCTTTACCCACTTTTGCCATGAGACAGGTGTCGAACGTGGCTGACATTCCAATACCTGTGGGGAATACCGTGGTGCCTATTGCCATGTGTCCATGGGGGGCTTCCTCGGCGAAGAACAGAGGGATGCCCAACCGTGTGTGCTCTATCGCATAGCGCTGCATGGCATTGGCTGTCTCTGCCGCCAAACGGGGATTGAGACCTGTGACAAGGGTTTTCTGTGTCCAGGGATCAGCACGGAAGACGCCCCAAAACATACCGCAATGGAGGCTGTCGATATCGGTATAGAACTCATCGGTCAGCCTCATCTTATCACCCGACCGTGCATGGCTGTTCCAACCTAGCAGACAGAGCATTTGCCCCACCTTCTCCTCAAGCGTCATCCGTGGCAGCAGGTCTGCCACCCGCTGCGCCGGTGAAAGTCTGCTGTCCTTGTAAGCTGGTTGGTAAGGCTCTTCCTCCTTGCCCCAAGAGAGTGACACAGAAAGAAGCACCAGCAAAATGAGAATTGTTCGTTTTTTCAACATGCAGCGGTTTTTCATCATGATGATTATGTGGAATACAAAGATAGTGCAAGGCGAGTGAAAAGCAAAACAAAAAAAGCATTTTTTTGATTTTGCTCTTCCGAGCCGAAGCCTATCTTCGATGACCCTAATATCTATTTCTACACAAAGAAACAGAGGTACAAAGAAAACTCTGTACCTCTGCTTCTCTATGTCGGATTGACAATCACCAATCACTGTCATCGTTGCCCACGAGACCATTCTTCATAGCTTCCTCCACCTTGTCGATGATGGCATTGGAGTAGGCGTGGGTCATCACCAGGGCCTTGGCGCAGGTGCGCTTCTGGGCATCCTTCTCCACAAATGGATAGTGCTTTGCTATCTCCCACTGCTCGTCGTAGAGAAAATAATTGGTCTTGTCGTCAGCCTTGCGCTTCGAGTCGCCAAAAAGAGCTTTATCGTCATCGCCAATAGCAAGCGTCAGCCATCCAGAGTTGAGGTCAGACAGGATATCGTAGCTCTGCACGGTAAAGGTGACGCGCACCTTCTCGTCCTTGATGTCGAGACGGATGATGGGGGTGATGTTCACGGAATATTTCTTCAAAGTACCCATGTGCTCGGCAATATTCTTGATGGTCGAGGTGACGATGATGCAACCGGCGTCCTTGTCATTGAGAGTGATGGCCTGACGGTCCTTGAAGGTGGCTGTCACCCAGTAGTTGAGAGCGACATAAAGTTGCTGTTTTGTCTTGCCAGGGGCATTGATGACTTCTTGGTAGGTCAGCGACTCATTCTTGTCGAGACTGAGCTCAGAAGAAAGATTTTTTGCTGCATCGAGCCATTTGTCACCATAGCGTTGCTTGGCATACTTCTCGAGGTCGGCTGACTTCATCACCTGTGCCTGTACATTCACTACGCCGAGGAAAAGAGCGGCGGCTAACATCCAAATTGTTGTAATCTTTTTCATTGTTGTTTCTTTTTATTTGTTTTACTTTTGTTTTCACTTTTTGTCGTTTGACATTGCAAAGATAACACGGTTTTTGCTCACTCAGGCTCTTTTTTCCCTCATTTTTTCTCTTTTCATTGCGACAGAATCACGGAAATGTGACAAGTGGCATCTTGTGCCTCTTTATTTGTCGCAATAGATAGGAATCAAGCAGAAAAAGTAGGTAAAGTAGGTAAGTGTCTCTGTGTTGAGATACAAAAACCCTGTACCGCTGTAACTGTGTTGAAAGTCAAAAAAACGTCTTTTTGTTTTGTATTGCCTTCTGCTTTCACTACCTTTGTTGGGGTTTTTCTATCTTATATACATTTATAATATGAAGAAGACATCGTTTTCGGGCATCGCCCCCATCTTCATCGCAGGTCCCTGCGTCATCGAGTCAGAGCAGGTACTTTGCCAGGTGGCAGAGGAAATAACAGCCATCAATGCCCATTTGGGCATCGACATCATCTTCAAGTCATCCTTCGACAAAGCCAACCGCACCTCAGCAGCCTCCTACCGAGGACCGGGCATCGAGCGAGGTCTGCAGATGCTCGCCGACATCAAGTCACGCTACGGACTGCACATCCTCACCGACATCCATGAGTCATGGCAGGCGAAACCCGCAGGCGAGGTGGCCGACGTGCTGCAGATACCCGCCTTCCTCTGCCGCCAGACCGACCTGCTGAGGGCCGCCGCCCGCACGGGGCGCACCGTGAACATCAAGAAGGCACAGTTTCTCAGCGGGCGCGACATGCGCTATCCAGTGGAGAAGGCTCTCGATGCCGGTGCCAACGAGGTATGGCTCACCGAACGCGGCAGCAGCTTCGGCTACAACAACCTCGTGGTGGACTTCCGCAACATCCCTGACATGCTCGAAATTGTACCTACAGTAGTGATGGACTGCACCCACAGCGTGCAGCGACCGGGGGGTGGCGGAGGACACACCATCGGTGACCGGCGCTTCGTGCCCAGTATGGCTCTCGCTGCCAAAGCATTCGGCGCCACAGGATTCTTCTTCGAGACCCATCCCGATCCCGACCATGCCCTAAGCGACGGACCCAATATGCTGCCGCTGGAACAACTGGAGGAAGTAATCAAGGACATCTTGAGCATACCAACAAGGAATTAGAGGGGACAGTCCCCAATTATAAACCAAGAACAATGAACAATCATCTTCCCAGAGAATATGCTGCCCAATGCCTCAGAGACGAGGCAAAAGCACTCACCGACCTCATCAGCCAACTTGACGAACAGTTCGACCGTGCCGTCGACATGATTTACCACTGCCACGGCAAAGTGATTGTGACAGGAGTGGGCAAAAGCGGCAACGTGGGCGCCAAAATCGCAGCCACCCTGTCGAGCACAGGAACGCCCGCTTTCTACATCAACCCACTGGATGTCTTCCATGGCGACCTTGGGGTGATGACACCCGATGACGTGGTGCTCGCCCTCAGCAACTCAGGACAGACCGACGAACTGCTGCGCTTCATTCCCATCGTACTCCACAACGGCATACCCATCATCGCCATGACAGGCAATCCGCAGTCGTTGCTCGCCAAATACTCCACTGCGCACATCCTCGTCAAAGTGGAGAAGGAAGCATGTCCGCTCAATCTTGCACCCACAAGCAGCACTACCGCCGCACTCGCCATGGGCGACGCGTTGGCAGTGGCACTGATGGAGGTGCGCCATTTCCGTCCCAAAGACTTCGCACAGTTCCACCCCGGCGGTGAACTGGGCAAGCGACTGCTCACCACCGCCCGCGACGTGATGAAGAGCGACGAACTGCCCATCGTCCCCGCCGACATGCACCTGGGCGAGGCCATCATCCTGGTGAGCAAGGGAAAACTGGGACTGGGTGTGGCACTGCGCGACGGACGCGTGGAGGGCATCATCACCGATGGCGACATCCGACGTGCCATGGAGCGATGGCAGTCGGAGTTCTTCAACAGGACGGTGGGCGACATCATGACACGCCAGCCCAAATGCGTGACGCCAGAGACGAAGGTGACGGAAATCCAGCGGATGATGAACCAACACAAGGTTCACTCCGTGTTGGTCGTCGACCAGGAATGTCATCTCCTCGGCGTCGTCGACCATTACCGCTGCATGCTCTGACCATGTAGCATATTTCAGAATCAGTAGCATATTTCAGAATCAAAAGACTGCTGTTTATGCATTATTCTCCACATTATTTTGCCTTTTCAGAATAAAGATGTACCTTTGCCGCGCAAAAAGGCATCCCTGTAGAGATGTGAGAGTTATGCAATCCAAACGACGCAAAGCAATGAGAAAAATCCCACTGTTGCTCATGATGTGGGCATGGGCTGCCACTATCTGTGCGCAGTCCAGCGACTCACTGATTATCAGCCAGATGAGGGATGAAGGGGTGACATTCTCTCACGACAACAGTGTGACGCTGCTCACCAGCGGGCAGGAGAAATTCGACGATATGTTTGAGGCCATCCGCCAGGCACGCAGCAGCATACACCTTGAATACTTCAACTTCCGCAACGACTCCATCGCCCGCCTGCTGTTCTACCTGCTCGAAGATAAAGCAAAGGAGGGTGTGGAGGTGCGCGCGCTCTTTGATGGCTTCGGCAACGACTCCAACAACAAGCCGCTGCGCAAGCGCCACCTGAAGGCAATTCGTGCCAACGGCATCCAAATACACGAGTTCGACCCGTTTCATTTCCCATGGGTCAACCACGTGTGGAGCCGCGACCACCGCAAGATTGTGGTCATCGACGGGAAGGTGGCCTACACTGGCGGGATGAACGTTGCCGACTACTACATCAACGGTACGGAGGTGGTGGGCGAATGGCGCGACATGCACTGCCGCATCGAGGGCGAGGAAGTAAACACACTACAGCGCATTTTTATGAAGATGTGGAAGAAGGTGACCGGTGAGAATATCGCCGGCGAGCCCAAATACTTCCGACTCACCACTCCCGCTGAAGAACTAAAAGGTCTGAAGCCCGACACCACTGCCACTAGGCACCATCAGACCGTGGGCATCATCAACCGTGAGCCTCACATAAGCAGCAGCATCATCAGGGATTTCTATGTCAATGCCATCAACGACGCCAAGGACAGCATCAAACTAGTCAACCCCTACTTCACACTGAACGGGAAACTGAAGAAGGCACTGAAAAATGCTGCAAAAAGGGGGGTGAAAGTAGAGGTGATGGTGTCTGCCAAGAGCGATATCCCACTCACGCCCGACTGCGGATTCTACAACGTTCACAAACTGATGAAACACGGTGTCAACGTGTGGATTTACGAACCAGGATTCCACCACACCAAAACCATTACCGTTGACGGGAAATTCTGCACTGTGGGAAGCGCCAACCTCAATGCACGCAGCCTGCGCTTCGACTATGAGGCCAATGCGGTCATCGTGGACTCATGCGTGACGCGCCAACTCGACCATATCTTCGACAATGACAAGAGCAAAAGTTTTCTGCTGACACCTGAATCGTGGAACCGCTTCCGCACACGCTGGCAGAAAACCGTGGGATGGTTTGCCCACCTGCTCGCCCCCTGGCTGTGACCCCTTAAATCTGCTCCAAATCGACATAGCCGTTCATGACGGCATAGATGGTGAGTGCCGAGACGCTGCGTATCCCCAGCTTCTCGACAATATTCTTGCGATGGGTGATGACAGTAGTGAGGCTGATGCAGAGACGGTCGGCAATCTCCTTGTTGATGAACCCCCTCGCCAACAGTGAGAGGACTTCCACCTCCCTTGGCGACAACTGCGGCCGCTGCTGTGCACCATGCGCAATGTGCTCACCATGGGGATGACCTCGCCGCATCATCTGCAGCAACGATTTCACCAAAACCTTCTCACCACCCGTGACACAGACACAATGGAAATCAGCCAACTGTGCGGCATGCTCCGGGGCTGTGGTTAGCACAATGGTGCGGCGCCTGTGCTCTGTAAAAAATGAACGGTCGGTAAGTAAGATGCTGATATCTACAAAATAATGGAAAAACCGTTCGGGTTGACCCTCTTGCAGTTCGCTGACAGAAGCGAATGCCTCCACCTCGATGGAAGGCATTACGCTCTGGAGCAGCTGTCTCAAGCCCACTACGGTGAGTGAGTTGGCGCATACAATCGCCACAAGGGGCCTTACGTCGGTCATTTCCAAAAAAACGGGGTCACATCGGTGAAGTCGTCGCCAGAGGCGCGCTTATATAGTCTTTGATTGGTGGTGCGGTCCTTGAGGCAGCCAAGATGGGCGATATACGGACCTACCTTGATATAGTCGAAATCTGATTTTCTCACCGTCGACGGCACACGCTGCCGCCCGCTATACCATGCCACCTTCGTATGGGCATGCTCACGGTGGATGTGGCGCGCCAACATGTTGACATAAGCCGGTTCGGCATCACCTCCCATGAAAGCGACACAGGTGATGTCTTTTCCATATTGGTCAAGCATCATATCTAAAACCATGGGGGTCAGCGGATTGCCGATATTCTCCCACAGGTATTGGCTATGGCAACCCGGGCAGCGACATGGGCAGTTGGAGATGTTGATGGCGAGGGTCACCTCATCGGGTATCTCCTGGAACACAACGGAAGTATTGACGTATTTCAGCATGGCGTTGGGGTGATGATGTCTCTAAAGTTTCTCCTGACCTGCATAGAACCGGCGCTGAGCCTCCTCCTGGCGTGGCTGCGAGAAGTTGCTCACTCTCTTGAGATAGCCAATGATACGGGTCATATAGTCGATGTTCTTCGAGTGGCAGTGCGGGCACTCCTTCAGATAGCGCTTGTCGATGTATCCGCAGTCGTTGCAGATGGTGTTGGGGATGTTGAACGTGAAGTAATTGCACCCCTCCTTGGCAGCCACACGGAGCAACTGTCTGTACTGTTGCTTCGAGAGGTGCTCCTCAAGGTTCATATGCAATGCCGAACCGCCAGTAAGGTGCTCGATATAAGGTGCTCCATGGAGTTTGAACTTGTCGATGATGTTCAGCGAGTCGTCCTCCACGATATAGAAATAACTGTTGTAGCAGTCGCGTGGCACGAAATAGCCGTCCTCGCGGTCCCACTTGGCATGTTTCACACCCACGTTCTCCGCAGGTATCATCTCACAGTTGAAAAGGACATCCTTGGTGCGGTACTGCTTGTTGTACTTCTCCACCAGGCCGAGCACCTCCTGCACAAAGGCAAGGTATTGGGGGTTGTCGTCTATCTTCAATCCCATGAACTCAGCTGCCTCCACCAAACCGTTGACACCGATGGTGAGATATTGTCTGCCAATATTGATGTAGCCTGCGTCGAAGAGCGGCAGCATGCCGTGCTCCTTGAGGTCCTTCAGGTTCTCGTTGTATGCCAGCTGTACTTTGTGGCAGAGGTCGATAATATGCGAGAGATATTCCTTGTAGTCCATCCCGTTGTTGACAGCATACTGGATGCAGCGGTTGAGGTTGATGGTGAGCACGCTCTTCGAGCCTGTCGACACACCTCCAGCACCGAGGGTGTAGCTGAAACCATTGTCCTGTATCTCGTTGCGCAGGCGGCAGCATGAACTCAGCGAGTCGGCGTTGTCGCTCATGTAGGTGAAGAACGAGTGCCCCTCAGCATACATCTCAGCAGTGAAGTCGCCCCACTCCTTGTCGATGACGTCGCCATCGGAGGTGAGCAGTGCCATGGTCTCGACGGGGAAGGTGAGCACAGCCTTGGTGCGCTCCTTGTTGAACCACTTCATGAATCGTTTCTGCAACCACGACAGTCCTTCCCAGTCGGGCTGTGACCCATCGGGGAAATAGAAGTTGCCGAAAAGGCTCTCGAAATAGTATTTGTCGTAATAGGCGATATTCCAGAACACGGCCTGATAGTTGCGTGCGCCAGTGGGCTGGTTGATGGAATACACTATCTGCTCGAAGCAGTCGGTAATCATCTTGTCGATGGAGCGCTGCTTGATGGAGAGGTCGACAATGCGGTCGGGGTCTTTCCAATAGTCCTTGCCATACTCCAGTCCAATGAAGTAGTTGAGATACATGAGGAACTCTGGAGTGGCGCAGGCACCGCTCAGCATGCTCGACACCATGAAGACCATGTTGACGAAACCACCGCAGAACGATTTGAGGTTGGTCGGCGCGGTGGAGTTGCCACCAATCGACATAGTGCCTCCGATGAGCCATGGGTACATCGTGATGGAAGCGCAGTAGTTGGCGAGTGAGGTCTCGTCATTCTTATATATAAAGTGCTTGGTCAACTTGTCGATGTACTCATCAGCCAGTTCCTTACTATACATTTTCTTGATACGGTCGGTGAGCAACCTGCGGTTGAGCCGGATGAAACTTGCCTTGGGCAATTCACCAATGAGTGTTGCAATATTTTTGTGCTCCACATTGGCGTTGGCATCATATTTGGAACCAGTGGCTGCATTAGCCGCATCCACATAGTCTGCCAAAAATTTCAACCGTTCCATCGTCTCGCGGTCCTCAGTGTGCTTCTGGCGATAGAGCATAAACGACTTCGCCACCTTGTAGTGGCCTTCCCGCATCAAAGCCTCTTCCACCTCGTTCTGGATATCCTCGACAGTGATATTGTCGGTGATATTCAAATGACTGATAATCTTGGAGATAGAGCCCAAATCAGCTGACTCTCCAACAGACTGGAAGGCCTTGATAATGGCCGTCATAATCTTGTCGAGCGAGAAGCGGTCGCGCTTGCCGTCACGCTTCAAAATAGTATAATCCCTCATTGTCTTTGTTATAGGTTTTGGACAACATTTCCTCTCAAATTTCAAAAAAAGTTTTCCGTTTTGGTCAACTTTTAAAAAAATTCTTCTTCGTAAGTTGCAGAAATAGATTTTTTATTTCGCTTACAAAGTTAATATAATTATCCGTTACCTCATCCCTTTTTGATGAGGAAAAAGTATTTCTTTAAGGTATTTTAATGATTATTTTCTTACAAAACTCTAAGCAAAAATTGAGTGTTCCAAGTATACTTATTGGCTATTAATCTTTTACGCACATCTACAGCCTCAAACTTGGGAACAATCACAAAACGACCAATCATGGACCCTATCATGGTATGAATAGTTGTTCCACATGGCATAAAAGATAGATTCATGCGTAGGGGGGAAGAATTAAGCCTGACATTCTGTAGCCCATTCCTGACATGGGCTTCAGAACATCAGGCTTAATTCCTTTAAATTACTTAATTGGAAATTCCAGACTCTTCACTTACTTGGCGTAAGCCACGGAGCGTGTCTCTCGGATGACGGTGATTTTCACCTGTCCGGGATAAGTCATCTCGTTCTGGATTTTGTTGGCAATCTCACCTGAGAGAGCCTCGGTCTCCTTGTCGTCCATCTTGTCGGCTCCCACGATGACGCGAAGCTCACGTCCAGCCTGGATAGCGTAGGTCTTTGTCACTCCTGGATAACTCATGGCGATGGCCTCAAGGTCGTTGAGTCGTTTGATATAAGCCTCCACAATCTCACGGCGGGCACCGGGACGGGCACCGGAGATGGCGTCGCAAATCTGCACGATGGGTGCCAGCAAGGTGTTCATCTCCAACTCATCGTGGTGTGCTCCGATAGCATTGCAGATATCGGGTTTCTCCTTATATTTCTCAGCAATCTTGGCTCCATAGAGTGCGTGGGGCAGGTCGCTCTCCTCGTCGGGTACCTTACCGATATCGTGGAGCAGTCCGGCACGTTTCGCCTTCTTGGGGTTAAGGCCAAGTTCGGATGCCATCACGGCACAGAGGTTGGCGGTCTCGCGGGCGTGTTGCAGCAGGTTCTGACCATATGATGAGCGGTACTTCATCTTGCCGATGATACGCACCAGTTCTGGGTGCAGACCGTGAACGCCCAAGTCGATGGCAGTGCGTTTGCCCGTCTCTATCACCTCGTTGTCGAGTTGCTTCTTCACTTTGGCCACGACTTCCTCGATGCGTGCGGGATGGATGCGGCCATCAGCAACAAGTTGATGAAGCGCCAGTCGGCAGACCTCTCGGCGGATGGGGTCGAAAGCAGAAATGACGATAGCCTCGGGCGTATCATCGACGACAATCTCGACACCGGTGGCAGCCTCCAGGGCACGGATATTGCGCCCCTCACGTCCGATGATTCTACCCTTCACCTCGTCGTTGTCGATATGGAAGACGCTGACGGAGTTCTCTATGGCAGTCTCGGTGGCCACACGCTGTATGGTCTGGATGACGATTTTCTTTGCCTGTGCGTTGGCGTTGAGTTTTGCCTCGTCCATGATTTCATTGACATAGCTGGCGGCATCGGTGCGTGCCTCGTCCTTGAGGCTCTCCACCAGGCGATGCTTTGCCTCCTCGGCACTCAGTCCGGAGAGTTCCTCCAGTTTTTCACGCTCCTGGCTCTGCATCTTCTCCAGTTCATCCTGCTTGATGACGAGCAGTTTTTTCTCGTTTTCTATGCGTTTCTGTGCCTGCTCCACCTCCTGGCGTCTGCGGCCCAGTTCCTCCTGCTTCTGGTTGAGCGACACCTCACGCTGCTTCAGACGGCTCTCGCTCTGCTGCAGCTTCTGGTTGCGTGCCTGCACCTCTTTTTCGAGTTCTGCTTTCTTATTGATGAATTTCTCCTTCACCTCAAGCAGTTTTTTCTCTTTGATGACCTCCGACTCATGTTTGGCAGCCGCGATCATCTCATTGTATTTTCCCCTGATGACACGGAGAAAGAGCACATAGCCCATGGCGCAGCCCACGATGAGGCAGACTGCTGCAATGATAATGGTTGTTATTAAGTTCATTATAATATATATATATATGGTTGTTGATATGTCACACATTTCTCCCATGCGCCATGTTCATGGCTGGGCATCACTCATGCCTTGGAAGCGCCAAGGGCATCCTCAATCTCCGAGGTCATCTTTGTGAGCATATCTGTGAAAGGGGCTGTGTCGTTGCGCTCCACCTCATCCTCATACTTCAACGCAATATCGATGAGCGCCATATACAGAATGTCTGTAGCGCTCCTCTTTCCTTGGGCACGCGAAGTATAATGGGTCACCGTACTGCGGATGAGTTGGGCAGCCCTGCGATACTTCTCCTCTTCCTCTGGGAAAATCCTCATAGGAATGACCGTATCGCCAACGTTCAGCCGAATATGTAGTTTTTCATTTCTTTCCTCAGACATGGCTCACATCATTGCTCACTAAGGAGTGTGATACACTTGTTGACGCTTCTGATCAACTTGGCCAGGCGGGCTTTAGCTGCCTCCATGTCGCCCTCTGTGATCTCGAGCATCTTTGCCGTCATCAGGCTGTGATAGTCATCCTGCGTCGAACTCAACTTCGACTCCATCTCATTGATGGTTTCATCGCGCTTGTCCAACTCCTCACGCAGTCTTTTGTTCTCCTCCCTGAGCTGCTCATATTGCATGAGCATCTGCCGGAGCCTTTCGGTGAACAGCGCAATCGTCTTGTCGTCTGCAGTCATATTCTGTCAATTTGCCCACAAAAGTACTGCTTAAAATCAGAATATCCAAAAATAATGTGATTTTTTTGCCTTACAGCCACCTCATACCGATGTGGGCGGTCGGTTTTCACTTGCTTTCCTCTTCTTTCTTCTTAGGTTCCTTCTTCGCCAGCATCACTACCTGATAGACGAAATCGGTCACCCATTTCTGACTGAATCCCAGACGGTTGTTATACTGTCGGATGCCATACACGGTTTTTACCACACCAGCATCCTTGAAATCATTCTTGTTGAAGATATCACTCACCGTCTTCTCTGTCATGGTGTAAAGAGCTTTCTTAAAGAATGAAGGCAGGCGCAACTTGAATTTCATCAGGTTGCCCATCAGCATCATCAAGTCTTGCGTAAAGCCCTGGAACTGATACATAAAGGGCTGCAAATCCTGCAACTTCTTGCAGTTTTTCCTCACTGTTGCGTCCAATTCGTTGAAGAACAAATCATCTGTTTTGTAAAGTTCCTTCATCATTTTCTTGCACTTGACCTTCTCACCTGGCCCCAACTTGTTGTTGAGCGTGGGCACCTTGAGCGTGGTCTTGAACGTACGGAGGTCGGGCAACATCGCCAGGTTGGTGATGCCCAACCTCTCGGCAATGGCAGCCTGCATATATACCCGCACCAAGGTCATATAGTCCTCGATGCCTCCTACTTTTTCCTCTTTCTCTTTCTTTCCGAAAATCCTTGAAAAGAATCCCATATTATGTTATAATTGTTACTGAGTGGTTGTTGATAATATCAATAATGGCTGCAAAATTACTCAAAAACGGATGCAACGCAAAATAAAAAACAAAGTTTTTGTCTGAAAGCCATTCAAAACAAGCCATACGGACAATCAAGGCTGGTGGTATAATCAAAAAAAACAATAAAATTCATGCAATATGTTTCCTTATTAAACTTTTATTTGTAACTTTGCGCCCAAAATGGCGTAGGAAAAACAATTATAACAGGGGATAGGCTTTCCCCGAAGCCAACGGAAGACAAAAACAGGAAAAAATTAATAGAACAAAAAATGGAAGAGAACAACAACGCTATCAATGCGGAGAACGTGCAACAACAGAATAATGACGAGTTGTCATTTTTCAATTTTCGCTCGCTTCTCCAGACATTCATTCTCAACTGGCAATGGTTTGCACTGTCACTGATCATCTGCCTTGGCCTCACAGCCATTTATCTAAGGTATACCACACCGAGATATGCTGCGATGGCCAAAATGCTCATCAAGGATGAGGACAACCCCAGAAGCAGGTCGACCCTGATGAGTGCCGCCAACCTGGGTATCATCTCCAATACGGAGGGTATCGACAACGAGATGGAGATTCTCTCCTCCCATGCCCTCGCCACCGATGTCGTGAGAGACCTCAAACTCTATGTGAGTTATGAGATGAAGGGACGTGTCAAAAACGTGCTTGTATACAAACGCCAACCCATCAATGTTGACATCGACGCCGCCCACCTCGACAACGTCAGGAACCCCATCTCGCTCTCCATCACCGCCGAGAAAGGCAGCTACAAGGTGGAAGGCTACTACTGGGTGGCTACCGAGGACGGATACTCCAAAGGCCCGTACACCATAGAAAAGACCTTCACCACCCTTCCCCAGACCATCAAGACACATGCCGGCAACCTGTCGTTCACTTCCAACGGCAACTCCCACCTCAGCGACGGAAGCACCTTGTACGTCTCAATTGTGGCACCCGACGTGGCCGCCAAGAAATACAAGAGGTCATTCAGCGTATCGCCTACCTCAAAGAACACCACCATCGTGAGGATGAGCCTCATCGACGAGATACCCAACCGCTCCCTCGACTACCTCAACCAATTGGCCGTCTGCTACAACCGCCAGGCCAATGAGGACAAGAATGAGGTGGCATACCGCACCGAGGAGTTCATCAACGGACGTCTTGAGAAAATCAATGCCGAACTGGGTGAGACCGAGGGACAGTTGGAGGCCTACAAGAAGAGCCAGCACATGACTGAGCTCCGTATGAATGCCAACGCCGCCATGGGTGGTGCCAGCGAGTATGACCACAAGTTGGCTGACGCCAACACCCAAGTGGCACTGCTCAACAGCATCTCAGACTATATGGACAAGCCAGAGAACAAATATCAGACCATCCCGTCGAACGTAGGTCTGAACGACGGTACCTCTACCAGCTTGATCAACAAGTACAACGAGATTGTGCTCCAGCGCAACAGGCTGCTCCGCACAGCATCTGAGGAAAGCCCCTCTGTGCTCCCACTCACCTCGCAGCTCGACGACCTTGGCAACAGCATCCGCCGCGCTATGGCTCAGAGCCGCAAGAACATGGAGATACAGCGCAACACCATCAACCAGCAGTTCAGCAAATACTCCGGACAAATCTCGGCTACCCCTGAGCAGGAGCGCATGCTGACACAGATTGGCCGCCAACAGGAGGTGCGCTCAGGCCTTTACCTGATGCTGCTCCAGAAACGTGAGGAGAACTCCATCTCTCTCGCCTCTACAGCCGACAAAGGAAAGATTATCGAACTCCCCGAGCCACAGGGTCAGGTGACCCCAGTCCCCAACGTGGTGATTCCCATCGCATTGGTTGTCGGACTGCTCATCCCGGGTCTCGTCCTCTTCCTCCTGAAATTCTTCAGATACAAGATTGAAGGCCATGACGACGTGGCACGCCTCACCCAACTGCCCATCATCGCTGATGTGGCTGTGGCAAGCGAGACCGCCAAGACCAAGGCCGACATCGTGGTGCACGAGAACAAGAACAACCAGATGGAGGAAATCTTCCGCGCCATGCGTACCAATGTACAGTTCATGCTGCGTGAGGGACAAAAGGTCATCATGTTTACATCCACCACGTCTGGTGAGGGCAAGACGTTCAACTGCGCCAACCTGGCTGTGAGTTTCGCCCTGCTCGGCAAGAAAGTAATCCTCGTGGGTCTTGACATCCGCAAGCCCCGTCTGGCCGAACTCTTCGAAATTGATGACCACAAGCACGGTATTACCCCACTGCTCGCACAGGAGAATCCCAGTGAGGCCGACGTGCGCGCACAGATTCTCCCGTCAGGTGTCAACGGCAACCTCGACCTGCTCCTCGCTGGTCCTGTGCCACCCAACCCCTCGGAGCTTATCTCACGCCAGTCGCTCGATATCGTCATCGACATCCTCAAGGCCAACTACGACTACGTGCTCATCGATACCGCTCCTGTGGGTCTGGTTACCGATACCCTTCAGGTGGGCCGCGTCATCGACGCCACCATCTACATGTGCCGTGCCGACTACACACCGAAGTCAAGCTTCGACCTGGTCAACTCGCTGGCACAGGAGAAGAAACTGCCCAATATGGCCATCGTCATCAATGGTATCGATATGTCGAAGAAGAAGTACGGCTACTACTATGGCTACGGCAAGTATGGCAAGTACAGCCGCTACACCAGCTACGGTACTTATGGCCGCTACGGCAATTATGGCTCATATGGAGGCTACGGCAGCACCTATGGCTCATACGGCAATTACAGCAACAGCCACTACGGCAACAAGAACGATACTTCCATCAAACTGTAATCCATGACCATAGCAGTCGACTTCGACGGAACCATCGTCGAACACAGATACCCGGAAATAGGCCCTGAGGTGCCCTTTGCCACCGAGACGCTCAAGATGCTCATCAGGGACAGGCACAAGGTCATCCTTTGGACCACCAGAGAGGACAAGCTGCTCGAGGATGCCGTGGAATGGTGCAGGCAAAGAGGCGTGGAATTCTATGCCGTCAACAAAGACTACCCCGAGGAGAGGCAGGAGTACAACAACCACTTCTCGAGGAAAATCAAGGCAGAGGTGTGGATTGATGACCGCAATGTGGGCGGCATGCCCGACTGGGGCGAAATCTACAACATGATCAAAGAGCGGAAGTCTTTCAGCGACATGATATCCGAAGCACGCAAGACAAGTCTGGCCGACCACGAAGCACCAAAGAAAAAACATTGGTGGAATTTCTGAAACATATAAAAAGCAGGCTGCTCACAGCCTGCTTTTTTAACCACTCCACCACACGACTTCTTTTCTTCTTAACTACTTTAAATTGTGCGAATTAGACTTAAAATTGCTTTTTCAACACAAAAAGAGAAAAAATACAAAGATAAATTTCCATATCACAACAAAAACTCGTATATTTGCACTCCGAAATGAAAGCGAGTAAAAATATTATACAATTTTATTAATAAATATCAATACAATGACCAAGGCAGATATCATCAACCAGATTTCAGCATCCACAGGATTGGCAAAGAAAGACGTAGCACTCAGTGTGGAGGCATTCATGGACGTAATCAAGAACAGTCTTCTCAATAAGGAGAACGTTTACCTCAGAGGTTTCGGCAGCTTCATCGTGAAGCACAGAGCAGAGAAGACAGCCCGCAACATCTCCAAGAACACGACCATCACCATTGCCGCCCATGACTTCCCCAGCTTCAAGCCCGCCAAGAGTTTTGTCGGCAAGATGAAGGGTGAGGATGTAGAGGATGAGGACTAATCACACATCATATCAATAATCAATTATTTAGTTATGCCAAACGGAAAAAAGAAAAAGGGCCACAAGATGGCCACACACAAGCGCAAGAAGAGACTGAGGAAGAACAGACATAAGAGCAAGTAGGCCATGGCCGAACACTCCACAGTCTATTCGGCTGGATGGCGTGTCAACAGATTCCATTGGAATTGATTGACATGCCATTTTGTCAAGTAAGATTTTGAAGAAATGACCAGCGAAGTAGTGATTGATGTCCGTGCGAAGGAGATATCGATAGCTCTGCTGGAGGACAAAAAACTCGTAGAGTATCAATCTGAAGCCCGCTCGGCATCATTTTCAGTAGGAAACATCTACATAGCAAAGGTAAGAAAACTAATGCCAGGCCTCAACGCCTGTTTTGTGGATGTGGGATTTGAACGCGACGCCTTTCTCCATTATCTTGACTTAGGAAGCCAATTCAACTCTTATGCCAAATACCTCAAGCAGGTACAAAGCGACAGGAAGAAACTTTATCCCATTTCAAAAGCCAGCCGGCTGCCCGACCTCAAGAAAGACGGCAGCATCGCCACAACACTGACTGCAGGTCAGGAAGTGCTGGTACAGATTGTAAAAGAACCTATTTCCACAAAAGGTCCACGACTTACGGGCGAACTGAGCTTTGCAGGAAGATACCTGGTGCTCATGCCTTTCAACGATAAAGTTTCTGTCTCGACGAAGATCAAAAGCGGTGAGGAGCGCGCAAGACTCAAACAGCTCATCCAGAGCATCAAACCCAAGGGCTTCGGCGTCATCGTACGCACGGTGGCCGAGGGCAAGAGAGTAGCAGAACTGGACACGGAGCTGAAAGTATTGCTCCAGAGGTGGGAGGACGCCATCTCCAAGGTGCAGAAGACACAGCGCAGGCCGCAAATGGTATTTGAGGAAACCGGAAGAGCAGTAGCATTGCTTCGCGACCTCTTCAACCCCTCGTATGAGAACATCTATGTCAACGACGAGGAGGTGTTTCAGGAGGTGAAACACTATGTCACTCTAATAGCCCCTGAAAAGGCGGGCATAGTGAAGCACTACACAGGCCAGGTGCCTATCTTCGACAACTTCAATATCACCAAGCAGATCAAGTCGGGCTTTGGCAAGACGGTGAACTACAAGCATGGCGCCTACCTCATCATCGAGCACACTGAGGCGATGCATGTGGTGGACGTGAACAGCGGCAACCGCACACGGTCGGCCAACGGACAGGAGGCCAACGCACTGGACGTTAACCTCGGCGCTGCCGACGAACTGGCCCGCCAACTGCGCCTGCGCGACATGGGCGGCATCATCATTGTCGACTTTATCGACATGAACCTCGCCGAAGACCGTCAGATGCTGTATGAGCGGATGTGCAAGAACATGCAGAAAGACCGTGCCCGCCACAACATCCTGCCCTTGAGCAAATTTGGCCTGATGCAGATTACCCGACAGCGGGTGCGTCCAGCAATGGACGTCAGTGTCGAGGAAACTTGCCCCACCTGCTTTGGAAGGGGGAAAATCAAGTCGAGCATCTTGTTCACCGACCAACTGGAGAGTAAGATTGACCACCTAGTCAACAAGATTGGTGTCAAGACCTTCTACTTGCACGTGCATCCCTATGTGGCTGCCTATATCAACAAGGGATTGATTTCCCTGAAGCGCAAATGGCAATTCAAATATGGTTTAGGCGTGCATGTGATATCCTCTCAGAAGATGGCTTTTCTGCAATACGAGTTCTATGATGCACAAAAGCAGTTCATCGACATGAAAGAGGAAATCGAGACCAAGTAATCAAAAGAAGCATCCCCGACGGGATGCTTCTTTTGATTTTGTATGATGAGCTTTACTTGATTATTCACTCCACCAACAATTTTCTACCATTGACGACATAGATGCCGGGAGATAGGTGGCGGCAGTCTGTACCCCACCCCACCATGCGGCCCTGCAGGTCGTAGATAGCAGATGGCGTCACGGTCGTCCACTCAGGAGTCCTGACATCTGTCTTGTCAAACTCCGTGATGTTGCGCTTGTATTTTTC
>JAGCXX010000062.1 GCA_017961115.1 Prevotella sp.
ATCATTCAAAATCTCATCAACAACATGGTTGATGTCTCTGGTGGCACATTCACCATGGGAGCGACCTCGGAGCAGGGTAGCGATGCTTTTCGTAACGAGAAACCCACCCATCAGGTGACACTCTCCTCTTTCAGCATTGGCCGCTACGAGGTGACTCAAGAGGAATGGGAGACCGTGATGGGCAATAATCCATCCTATTCCAAGGAAGCGAAACAGCCTGTGGAGCGAGTCAGTTGGGATGACTGTCAGACGTTCATCCGCAAGCTTAATGCTATGACCGGCAAGAATTTCCGCTTACCCACTGAGGCAGAATGGGAGTTTGCCGCAAGAGGTGGCAATAATAGCCGAGGATTTAAGTATGCTGGTAGCAATGACATTGGCTCTGTGGCTTGGTATGGTGGTAATAGTGGAGGACTGACACACAATGTGGGCACGAAATCTCCCAACGAATTAGGTCTCTACGACATGTCCGGCAATGTATGGGAGTGGTGCAGTGACTGGTATGGCGACTATACCTCCTCATCTCAGTCGAATCCTAAAGGACTTTCCTCGGGATCTCGCTGCGTGATCCGTGGTGGCTGTTGGAACATCGACGCCAAGCGCTGCCGTGTGTCGTACCGGAACGGCATCACGCCTGACAACTGCGACGGCCTCGGCTTTCGCCTCGCCCTTTAGTTCTTCCTCAAAAAGAAAAAACACTCGTGACTACAATGGATAATGCATATATAAAACCATGCATATCGCTGAGACGCAATTTATTGCGTCTCTACAGACTTTGCATAGTCATTTTTGCCTTACTTTAGATTTAGACTTTGCTTCAGCCCCATCACCAGTCGTTGATGTCGGCTTTGTTTTTGACGGTTTCCTCCAGGTTTTTGGGCAGGTTGGGAAAGAAGGTGATGCCGGTAATGCGCTCCACCTCGTGGATGCTGTTGACATAGAGGTCTTTCTTGGTGTTGCCGTCGGTGTTGCGGCAGATAAAGCCAATGCCTTTCGGACTGTCACCACTCAGGCAGACAATCACCTTGAAGAAGGCATTGGGGACAACTACCTTGTTGTCGCCAATGGTCTGTTGGAACTGACGGAAGAAGAGAGGACCGCAAATGATATCTACCTCGCCATATTTCTCCGCCCATCGGCGGCAGGAGATTTCAATTTGGTTCCATGTGCCGGAATTCAAGTTGGCATTCTGGGGGCAGCAGTTGGTGTAGAGAAATGTTTCATACATCGCATCGCTGTCCCATTTGTTGTCTCCTGCCGGACACATGTGACCGCGTGACCATCCGCTTCCCTTGTAGTCGCTGTATGTCGCCCTCGGCAACGGGACATCGGTGTCTTCATGCCATGCGTTGCCAGGTCGCCGTGCCTCACCGCTGATATGTGCTGCCGTAAGGCGCCATGCCACCCAGTTGGGCAACTTGGTGTCTTTGTTGTACGACACCACATAGCCTTTCCGGGAAAGGATTTGTTCGGGTTTGTCTTTCAGGGGCGACGGGATGTCTATACCGTGCAGGTCGGGAAGATTTTTGCGTGTGCTTTCGTCGGTCGCGTCGCTCTTCAGCAAATAGGTGTCGCCGTTCTTGCTCTTTGCGTCTTGTGCAGCAGAGAGTTTGGTGCAGGAGATAGCCAAGTTGGCCAACAGCAGCGAGATAATGAGGGTGTGTGTGAATGCTTTCATGATGAAGGCAAAGTTACATCGTTTGTTTCAACATTCGTCAATTCGTTATCATTATTTAACTCAAGTTTCTCTTACGGCCATATAATTCCCGTTTCAATGCAATAAACCGCCCTTTTCTCACGTTATTCTATCGTATATATACAAAAAACGACATCAATGATAGAATACATCAGGGGCGAATTGACTGAAATCACCCCCGCAATGGCCGTTGTTGAGGCGGCTGGGGTAGGTTATGCCCTCAATATTTCTCTCAACACGTATGCTGCCATACAGAACAAGAAAGAGGTGAAACTGTATGTGCACGAGGCTTTGGTCACCGGAGGAAGAGATGACTCGTTCTCCCTCTATGGCTTCGCCAACAAGGAGGAGCGCGAACTCTACCGACAGCTCATCACCGTGTCGGGCGTGGGTGCCAACACGGCGAGGATGATTCTCTCGGCGCTCACACCCACCGAACTAGGCAATGTCATCGCCAGCGGTGACGAGCGCACGCTCAAAGCCGTCAAGGGCATCGGACAGCGCACCGCCCAGCGCATCATCGTCGATCTGAAGGACAAGATTGCCGTCAGCGAAATCATCCCGCAGCAGTCGGGCGCTCCAGCAGCACCAGACCCCATCAACAAGGAGGTGCGTCAGGAGGCCATCAGTGCCCTGACCATGCTGGGATTCTCCCCGGCTCCCACGTCGAAAGTGGTGACAGAAATACTGCGTCAGCAACCCGACCTTCCCGTAGAGCAGGTGGTGAAACTGGCACTCAAACAGATAAAATAGAGCCATAAAAAAGGTCATGTGGCTAGACTTCTTTTAACTTCGTCAAATCCTCAACTACTTGTTGGTTGAGCGAAAGCGAAACTGAACAGAATTATGAATATCAGGCATCGGATTTGGAGCTTTGTCTTTTTATTGTGCGCCATCAGCATCATGGCGGGCAATGCCCTTTCCGTGCCTCAGGACGACCGCACCCGGCAGCGTCAAAACCAGCAGGCAAGGCCCGGCAATCAGGATGACCGCACCCGGCAGCGGGGCAATGCGCGGGGCAACAATGCCAACAACCAGGCAGGCGACAACAAACCTGACGATAGGAATCAACCCGTAATCAAGTCGCAGCCCATCCTCGACGATGATGAGGAAATACCCGACTCACTGCTCAACACCCGCTGGCCCATCCAGCGCACCACACCCATCACCGATGATGACCTCTCACAGGGTTCTGCCGACCTGAAAAGGCCGGAGAACATGCAGCAGAACGTCGTCTACAACGACACCATCGACCGCTATATCTTTGGCAACAAAATCGGAGGGTCCTACGTGGGAGCGCCTACGATGATGACCTATGATGAGTATTTCAAGTGGAGCGAGAAACAGGCGCTGCAGAAGTTCTTCCGCTCGAAGAATGAGGAGGTGGTCAAAAACAAGGGTAAGGAGAAGTTTGACTTCACCGACATGCACTTCGACCTTGGACCCGCAGAGAAAATCTTCGGTCCGGGAGGCGTGCGCATCAAGACCCAGGGAACAGCAGAACTGAAGTTCGGCGCCACCTTCAAGAATATCGACAACCCCTCACTGCCTATCCGCAACCGCAAGACCACGACGATGGACTTCGATGAGAAAATCAACCTCAGCGTCAACGGAAAGGTGGGCGACAAGGTCAATATGAACCTCAACTACAACACGGACGCCACTTTCGACTTCGATGCCCAGACCATGAAACTCAAGTACGAGGGTAAGGAGGACGAGATTATCAAACTCGTGGAGGGTGGCAACGTGTCGTTCCCCAGCAACTCATCGCTCGTCACAGGCGCCAGCTCACTCTTCGGACTCCGCACCGACATGCAGTTTGGCAAACTCAAGTTGCAGACCGTCGTGTCACAGAAAAAGTCGTCGTCGGGAAGTGTATCGTCGAAGGGCGGAATGCATTTCACACCCTTTGAGATTGATGTCGCCAACTATGAGGAAAACCGACACTTCTTCCTCGCACGCTACTTCCGCGACAAGTATGACGGTGCGATGAAGACCTTGCCCAACCTCACTACCGGAGTGACCATCAACCGTGTGGAGATATGGGTGACCAACAAGAGCGGTACAGCCAACAACACCCGCAACATCATCGCTCTGGCTGACCTGGGTGAGGGTGGGAATATGCCGCCATCCAACAACGCCAACCAACTCTATTCGCAGATGGTGGGCGCATATGTCGGCGCACGTGAGATTGACCAGACCTCCACCGTCCTCGATGCGCAGTATGTGGGCGGCACCGACTACGAGAAGTTGGAGAGCGCGCGCCTGCTCAGCTCATCGGAATACACCATCAACAACGCCCTCGGATATGTCTCGCTGAAGACCGCCCTCCAGACCGACCAGGTGCTGGCCATCGCCTTTGAGTATACCTACGGCGGCGTCACCTATCAGGTGGGTGAGTTTGCCAGCGATGTGCCCGATGTCACCAAGGCGCTCTTCGTCAAGTCGCTCAAGAACACGAGCAACAACCCCTCGCAGTCCAACTGGGACCTGATGATGAAAAACGTCTACTACCTCGCCACCAACGTGGAGAAGGAGAAGTTCCGCCTCGACATCAAGTTCCAAAGCGACACCGCCGGCGTCTACATTTCCTATATCCCCGAACCGCAGGTGAAGGACCAGACCATCATCAAGGATATCGATGCCGACCGACTCGACAACAACATGAAAGCCCATCCCAACGGCTATTTCGACTATGTGCAAGGATACACCGTGACCAACGGACGTGTCTTCCTCCCCAAAGTCGAACCTTTCGGCGAATATCTCTACAAGTTCCTCGTGAGCAAGGGCGTGCCGGCAGAGAAGGCTGCCAAATACAGTTATACCGAACTCTATGACTCCACCAGAACGGTGGCGAAGCAGATAGCAGAGAAAGACAAGTATATCCTCACGGGACAGTTCCGCGGTTCCGCTGCCAACGTCATCCCGCTGGGCGCATACAATGTGCCGCAGGGGTCGGTCGTCGTCACGGCGGGTGGCGTCAAATTAACCGAAAACTCTGACTATACGGTCGACTACTCTGCGGGCGAGGTGACCATCATCAACCAAAGCATCATCGACTCCGGACAGCAGGTTTCTGCGACGTATGAGAGCAACACCGACTACGGACAGTCGCGAAAGACCATGTTTGGCATCAACTGGGAGTATGACTTCAGCAAGAACTTCCAGATGAGCGGTACGCTGCGCCATATCTCGGAGCAGGCGCTCACTACCAAGGTGGCGATGGGAGCCGAACCCCTCAACAACACGCTGTGGGGAGTCAACCTCAACTGGAAGAAGGAAAGCCAGTGGCTCACCAATATGCTCAACAAGATACCGTTGCTGCATGTCACACAACCGTCGAACATCAAGCTCTCGGCTGAGTTCGCCCACCTTATCGCAGGACAGGCTCACGGCACCCAGGACAACGCCTCCTACCTCGATGACTTCGAGAACACCAAGAACACCATCGACGTGTCGACGCCCACCTCATGGGTCATCTCCAGCGTGCCCACCATGTTCAATGAGTACAAGGATAAGACAGGACTCACCGGCGGTTTCAACCGAAGCCTCCTGGCATGGTACAACATCGACCCGCTCTTCACTCGCCGCAGTTCGTCGCTCACGCCGGGCCACATCAAGAGCGACCTCAACCAGTTGTCCAACCATTATGTGCGCGAGGTGTATGTGCGTGAGTTGTATCCCAACCGCGACCAGAGTTCGTACAGCGGCGCCACCTCTACACTGCCGGTGCTCAACCTCGCCTTTTATCCCAATGAGCGCGGTCCCTACAACTTCAACCCCGACCTCAACAGCGCGGGACAATTCGACCAGACGGAGACGAAGTGGGGAGGCATGATGCGCAAACTCGATACCAATGACTTCGAGACCGCCAACATCGAGTACATCGAGTTCTGGCTCCTCGACCCCTTCATCTATACCAACGGTCAGGATGATGCCTCCGAATATGGCGGCGACTTCTACATCAACCTCGGTGAGGTGAGCGAGGACATCCTCCACGACGGAAAGAAATTCCACGAGAGCGGAATGATGGTCGACGGGACAGGAAAATATGCCTACACCCAGTGGGGAAAGATTCCTACACAGACGACCGACCAAACCTACGCCTTTGTCACCACCAGCGGGTCGAGAGTTGTTCAGGATGTCGGCTTCAACGGACTCAACGACCAGGAGGAGCAGACCTACGAGTCCTATCAGGACTTCCTCACCGCCATACAGGGGAAGGTGTCGCCTGAGGTGTTCGACAGCATCTGGGCAGACCCCGCCAACGACAACTACCATTATTTCAGGGGCAGAGATTACGACCAGGTGCAGGCTTCCATCCTCCAGCGCTACAAGCGCATCAACAATCCGCAGGGCAACTCGCCCGACTCCGACATGCGCAGCGAGAGCTACGATACGTCGTACAAGACCACCCCGGATGTGGAGGACATCAACCAGGACTTCACGCTCAACGAGTATGAGAAATACTATCAGTATCATGTCTCCATCAGGCCCGAGGACATGGTGGTGGGCCACAACTTCATCGTCGACAGCCGCGTGGGAAGCGGTTCGCTGCGCAATGGCGACCACTACGACGTGACGTGGTATCAATTCCGCATACCACTCGACCGCTTCGAGAAACGGATTGGTTCCATCAGCGATTTCACCTCCGTGCGCTTCATGCGTATGTTCCTCACCAATTTCAAGCGACCCATCGTGATGCGATTCGGAAGCCTCGACCTCGTGCGCGGCGAGTGGCGCGTCTATACGCAGAACCTCACCAGCAACGCATCCAGCAGTGGGTATATGTCGGTGAGTGCGGTCAACATCGAGGAGAACAACGACAAGACACCGGTCAACTACATCCTGCCTCCGGGCATCTCACGTGTGCAGGACCCAACCCAACCGCAGTTGGTGGAGAGCAACGAGCAGGCACTCGACATCATGGTCACCGACCTCGGTACGGGCGAGTCGAAATGTGTCTACAAGAACACCACGCTTGACCTGAGGCAGTATAAGCGCCTCCAGATGTTTGTCCATGCCAATCCGTTCAATGACAACATCACCAACCTCGCCGACAACCAACTGGCAGTCTTCATCCGACTCGGCAGCGACTACAAGAGCAACTACTACGAGTATGAGATACCGCTCAAACTGACTCCCGCAGGGCATTACGACAAATACTCAGCCACCGACAAGCGCATCGTGTGGCCGGAGGAGAATATGCTCGATATCCCGCTGAGCATGTTCACCGCACTCAAAAAGGAGCGCAACAAGGCGAAGGCGGAGGGGAGTGCGTCGTACAACCAAGTCTATACCGCCTACGACGAGGATAATCCTGCCAACAAGGTGAGCATCATGGGCAACCCGTCGCTCGGTGAGGTCAAGACGATGATTATCGGCGTGCGCAACTTGTCGGGAGAGGTGAAGTCGGGCGACGTGTGGGTCAACGAACTCCGACTGAAGGAGTACAACAACGAGGGCGGATGGGCTGCACAGGGCAACCTCAATGTGCAGTTGTCTGACTTCGGCACCGTCAACATGACAGGTAGTTACCGCAGCGAGGGATTCGGAGGCCTGGAGGATGGCGTGGCAGCCAGGGCGCAGGACGACAAACAGAACATGTCGCTCACCACCAGCCTGGAACTGGGCAAATTCTTCCCCGACAAGGCAAAGGTGTCGGCTCCGCTTTATTACTCCATTACCAAAGAGAAGAGCAAGCCCAAATATAATCCGCTCGACACTGACATGAGGCTGAAAGATGCCCTTGAGGCGACCGAGTCGAAGCATGAGCGCGACTCCATCGAGTCTATCGCCGTGACCAATCTGACGACCACCAACTTCTCGCTCTCCAACGTGAGGGTGGGCATCTCCACAAAGGGACATCCCATGCCCTACGACCCAGCCAACTTCTCGTTCTCATACAGCCACGCTCACAGCCGCACTACGGGTGAGACGACCGTCTATGAGAATGATGACACATGGAACGGTGCCATGTCCTATTCCTGGACACCGGTTTACAAAGCATGGGAGCCTTTCAAGAAACTCAAGTCGAAGTCGAAATGGCTGGAGATAGCCAAGAAGTTCGGCCTCAACTATATGCCGCAGAACATCTCGTTCAACACCGACCTCCGCCGTGTCTATTACGAACTGCAGGAGCGTGACATGGAGAACCTTGAGGGAGCGCAACTGCCGCTCACCTTCAGTGAGCAGTTCCTCTGGAACAGGGAGTTCTCACTGAGATGGGACCTCACCAAGAACCTGCACATGAATTTCAACAGCGGCACCCATGCGGAGATAGAGGAACCCTACACCCCCATCAACAAGAGCCTTTACCCCGACGAGTACTCGGCATGGAAGGACTCCGTATGGACCTCCATCAAGAATTTCGGTGCGCCTCTCGACTATGGCCAGAGTTTCAAGGCCTCCTACCACGTGCCCATCAACTTGCTGCCCATTTTTGACTGGGTCACCTCCGATTTGACCTACGACTCCAACTACAGGTGGGTGCGCGGCACCGACCTGGAGGACGGCACGTCGCTGGGCAACACCATCTCCAACGGGCGCACGTTCAATATCAACGGCACGTTCAACTTGCAGAAACTCTATGACCACATACCGTTCCTGAAGAAGACCAACGAACGCTTCAACAAGTCAACCAGCAACCGTTCAAGCACCAGCAGGAACAACCAGACAAGGAACAACCAGACCAAGAACAACCAGGCGAAAAACCAGCAGGGCAAGGACGACAAGGCGAAGGCGGAGGACGACAAGCAGAAGTCCAATCTGCCCAAGAACAAGAATACGTTTGAGAAGGAAATCACCATCAAGGCCGACACGTCAATCACCGTGACGCACAGCAAGAAGAGCCGCAGGCTCATCGTTTCTGCGAAGGATAAGGACGGAAAGACTATTCCCGTGAAATACAAGGTGGTGGACGACAACAAGATCAGCGTGTTCAACAAACTCGACTCGGCGGTCACCATCAAACTGTCGGTCACCCCGAAGCAGCCGCTCGACGAAAAGGCATGGTATAAGACGGCACAGGTGTTTGCACGAGCTCTCATGATGGTGCGAAACATCAACTTCACCTACCGCAACCAGCGGCAGATGGCGCTGCCGGGATTCATGCCTACCATCGGCAAGGCATTCGGACAGCGCGGCGGCGACATCATGAGTCCGGGACTCGACTTCGCCTTCGGTTTCAATGATGAGAGCTATATCGAGAAGGCGCGTGAGAATGGATGGTTGCTGAGCAACGATAGCGTGGCGACACCTGCCACCACCAGTCTCACCAAGGACCTGCAACTGAAGATGACGCTCGAACCTGCCCGCGACCTCAAGATTGACCTCAACGCAAGCCACACGATGACCGACAACCGCAGCGTGCAGTATATGTATCAGGGCAACCCCACCACACGAACCGGACAGTTCACCATGACCACCATATCCCTGAAGAGCGCATTTGAGAGCACGGGCAACGCCAAAGAAGGCTACCACAGCAAGTCGTTTGAGCGTTTCTGCAACTCGTTGGAGTCGTTCCGCCAAAGGGTGGAGAGTCAGTATGTGGGTGCTACCTATCCCGTCGGAACACCAAGGGCGGGAGAGACTTTCGATGCCGCCAACGGTGGGGTGGGACTTTATAGTTCGGATGTCATGATACCGGCATTCCTTGCTGCCTACACCAACATGGGCGGTTCGTCGCTCGACCTCTTCCCTGCCATGAGCCGAATGCTGCCCAACTGGAGCATCCGGTACAGCGGATTGGGCAAGTTGTCGCCCTTCAAGGACCTCTTCAAGAGCGTCAACCTCAACCACTCCTACAAGAGTGTCTTCGCCATCGGTTCTTATGCCAGTTTCAGCACTTGGCAGGAGTATATGGGCAACTTAGGCTTCATCACCGACGCCACTACGGGCAACTCGGTGCCCAACAGCATGTTCAACATCTCCACCGTGAGCATCAACGAGTCGTTCTCGCCGCTGTTGTGTCTTGAAGTGACGCTGCAGAACAACATGACCTGCAAACTGGAGTACAAGTCGACACGCTCGCTCAACCTGAGCACCACCAGTATGCAAATCAACGAGACCTCCAGCAACGACTGGGTGATCGGCATGGGCTATAAGATTAATGATTTCAAACTCTTCAGCAAGAGTGGCGGCCGCAAGGTGAAGGGCGCCAAGAAAAAGAACAGCGGCGACGAAAACGAGAACAGCAATACAAACAGGCAGTCGTCATCGAAGTCGAGCTCCAACTCCAAGAACTTCAACCATGACCTCAACCTGCGTTTCGACCTCTCCTACCGCAAGCAGGCGAGCATCACGCGTGACATCGCCACCATGACGAGTCAGGCGAGCAGTGGAAACAACGCTTTCAAGTTCTCCTTCAATGCCGACTACACCATCTCGAAGCTCATGACCATGACCTTCTACTATGACCAACAGACCAACACCCCGTTGCTCACCAGCAGCAGCTATCCCACCACCACCCGCGACTTCGGCCTTAGCCTTAAGTTCTCGCTTACCAGGTGATGTTAGAAATTGTAATGGACTTTGGCCATCAGCTCACGTGGCCGGAGGGGGATGGCCGTGTGGGTGATTGTTGCGTCGCTGACGTCTCGCCGCTCGTATCTGTCGCGGCCGAACATATTGTTCAGACAGATGCCGATCTCAATTCCCCTGACGGTTTTTGATACGGAGAGGTCGCCGAAATAATTGTTCTTTATGTATTTGCCGCTGCCGTGGTGATACTCGCTCGTCCAGCACAACTGGTAGCCTTGATAAAAGACATATATCGAAAGGCTGTGGCTGAAATGGTTTATAAGTCCGCTGCCAGCCTCTGGCATACTCTTGTTTGTCTGCTTCGAGAAATTCCACCTGCTCTTGCCCTCTATCGACAGCCATCCGAGGCACTGTGCACTGAAGTCGACACCCGCATTGCCCATCTCTGTCTCGAAAGGTTTCATCACGCCGCCTATCAGCAGGTCGTATGCATTGCGGTTGTAGCTGGCACTCAGACCGGCAGTCGAGCCCAACCATCGCACTGACTTGCTTATTCTGCCCCAAACCATCATGTTTCCGGTGTCGGAGGTGATGTTGACCAGCCTGCTCCTATATTCATCTCCAATAAGATATGATTCGCTGAGCGGAACGCCCGAGAGCGTGTTCACGAGCAGGTGGATATTGCCAAACAGTCCTCTCACCGCATTTTTATAATATATGGAGCTGCCTATGGAGTGGTTTCTCGACAGTGATGACTCTCCGAGCCCCTGTGTCACGCTCTTTGCGCTTGTGTATGTCGCATATCTGCTTATTTGCCTGTAGTCCAAAGGTATTTCGGAGTAGCTGTACATGGCGTTGGCACTCCATTTGGGCGAAAGCTCGCAGGTGATGGTGAGTGTGGGTCTCAACATCAGGTGGCGGTAGCTGTCTGTCTCATATTTCTGGCTTATGTGTGCGATACCCAACTGAAGCCCTGCCTTGAGCCTTTCCCCGATGTATTCCACTTTTGGCGTGAGCGACATCTCCTCCTCGGTGAATGTCTCTTCAAATGTGTTGATCTCATTGCGTGTCTCATTCATTAAGTGTTGCCCCCTCATGCCCAGATCGGCCTTGAGCCTGAAATTGCCCGCCTTTCTTCTGTATGATATGCTCACTTGATAATCGGTTGACCTGTAGCGGCACTCTTGCGATGTGCTGTCTGTGGTGAGCAGTTCGCCGGGCAGACGGCAGTGAAATATCGAGGCACTCAAGCCCATCTGGGTCTGTGATGCCATCTGGCGTGTGAGCCTTAGTTCGTCGCCGATGGAGAAAATGTGTGGCCTGACCATGGCTTTGGCGGCGTTGCCGTTATAGGCCGAGAAGCCGCCGCTGTGGTTGTTGTGGTTGTGTGTCGCCAGCTCGTTGGTGAGATACAGGTTGTCTTTGTTCACTGTGTATGTCACCCGTCCTGCCATTTCGTTCCTGTTCCTCTTCACGTCGTGCCTCTCCGCAAGGCGGTTGTCGCCCTCCACCGCTGTGTAGTCTGTAGTGCTCTCTTCCCTGAGCCTTGTCTTGTCGAACAGCCCTGACACCTGCACTCGCAGGTCATTGCCCTTTCCTGTCTTGAGAAGCCAGTTGGTGGCTGCCAGGTGCGATGTGTTCATCCTGTGGCGGCTCTCGTCGGTCATCAGCCCATGGTGCCAGGTGTCGCGCAGATAGTGGCGTGGCTCGCCTGGATGTGCCTCCTGGTCGGACGTGTCGCCGCTCACCTCACGCTCTATGCTTTTGCCTGTGTTGTTGAATTTGTGGATGGTGAGGCTTTGCATTTTTTTCGTGAAGGCCATTCCGAGCAACCGTGTGTCGCCAAGCCACTCGCCGCTGCCCTGCACGCTGTGTCCCATGCCGGCATCGGCCGAGCCGTGCCATTGGCTCTTCGCCTCGTCGGTGAGTATGATGTTGAGGGCCGCCTGTTGCGAGAAGTCCATGCCTTTCAGCATCTTGATGTGCTGATGGTGCTCCAGCACCTGCACGGTCTTCACACTCTTGACAGGGATGTTCTCGGAAGCGAGCGAGTAGCTCTTGCCGAGCATGTCCATCCCCTCTATGTAGAGACGGCTTATCTTTTCACCTTGATACTCTATTGTGCCGTCATCCTTCACCTCCAGTCCGGGCATTCTCTTTATCACGTCAGCGAGGCTCCTGTCTTGCTCCTTTCTGAACCTTGCCACGCCGTAATCAATGGTGTCGCCATGCTGTCTGATGCGCCGGGATTCCACCACCACCTCTTTCAGCCTCGTCTCCTTGCTCTTCAGGGTGATTGTGCCACCGTTCCTCCACTCTTTCAGGCTTATGGTGTCTCTCTCATAGCCCATTCCCGAAAAGAGCAGGTAGGCTGCGTCTTCCGCATGGCTCGTCATGCTCAGTGCGAACCGCCCTTCACTTGTGTTGTTGCAGAATGATACATGCCTATACTCTTTGTCGAGCACAATGACAGCGACGGGATAGGCTGCTTGGCCATTCTCGTTGACTGTCAATCCGCTTATCTCCTGAGGAGCAGCTGTGACATGATGGAGTAAGAAAACTAAACTAAGAAAAAGCTGCTTAGCCATCCGTTTTCACCGATATGAGTTGACGTGTGACGCCCGACACGCATTCAACAGGGTTTGTCAGTATTCCTCTTCAAACACGGCTTTGAGTGATTTCTGACTCATGTCGCCGGTGGCTTTGTTCATGTCGAGGTGGGGGATGCCTGCACTTTGTGCCACATAGTTGGCCTGGTCTTTCCAGTACAGTGTGCGTTGCTCCTGTAGCTCTTTTGGCGTGCATTGCTGAAATAAGTTCACATTTACCTTGAGCGGAGGGTTGGTGCTTGTGCTTATTTCTATGCATTCGTATGTGAAGAGGCCGCTGGCGTCGCTTGCTGCCATGATAAGCCCTGGAAGCCCGCTCAGTTTCCATGGCCCGTCGCTGTAGGGTATGTCCAAGGTATACCATGCTGTCCATTTGTTGCCGTGCAGTGTGCCGGTCGCCTTGTTGCATCTGTAGCCGGCCACTGTGCTGTCGCCCTCGAGCAGTTGCCAGTCGATTATCTCCATTTCTTCCTCATACTTGAATTTATTGCTGCCCACAAATTCCGTATATATAAGCTTTCCCTCTTGGGGATAGTTCTTGTATATTGTGAATTTTCTGTGTCCGGTCGAGCACTTTGTGAGATAGGAGAGTGCTTCTCTCTGTGTCGCGCTTTTTTGCCCGCAGAAATATTTTGAGTAGTGTTGGCCGATGTTTAGCACCTGGTCGCATTCTTCCTTTTGTGCCTGCCCCTCATATTCCACATATTTTGCCTTATAGACCACACATACCAGGGCCGTATCCTCAATCTGAGCGAAAGAGGCTATTGCCCATAAGCATAAAATCGCAGATATAACATGTCTCATATATATTTGATTGTTGATTTAATGCCCATCGTACGAAAACCTATTGTTTCAGCTGCTTCGGCGATTCCCAACATTGATACCCCCTCACGGGTAATAAAGCTTCGATTCCGTAGTGTTTCCAAACTATAATGTTTTCCATACGAACGTGCTACCATACGCAGACAAGCTGGACCACAGTCCATTGCGTTAAGCTGATGATAATGGGGAAACTTCTTTTTCATCTTTTGTTTTTCTGTTTTGCATCGAGATTAAACGTAAAGCCAATTCTTATGTAATGGTGTATTTGATTGCTCCAAGACATAACTTGCTGGTTGGCTGTTTCAGTGGATGTGAAGTTGTCAGCGTTGTTTAGAATGTCATCCAGTTCTATGAATAGTTTTCCTTTGTTGTGCATACATCGCCACTGTATCATTGCATTCCAGATGAAACTGTCAGAGTTCATTTCAGCAACATGATAGCCACGACGCATTTGGTCATGCATATCCGTTTTGACCGTGAATTTCCCTTTGCGCAGTTCGGCTTCGACACCCATCTTATTCTGCCACAGTGTAGTATTCTGAACCTGCGCGGATGAGTTGTACAGGTTCTGAACACATAGATTGCCATAAATACTTGTCTTGAGCCACTTCCAGTCTATTGAAAGGCGGAAATTATCTCTCAAATATGTGCGCCATTGGCGATTTAACTGAGAATTATCCGACGCTGTTGTCTGCAATAGGTAAGCATAGTCCTTACTTAGGATGAAATAGAGCGCATTTCGCAGACGTAAGATTTTGCCAAAACCTTGATCATAGTCTGCCATGAGGTTCAACTCTCGATGTCCCCGAACATTCTCCTGACGTGAAAGATAGGATAAGAGACGGTTGTTATAAAAAAGGCGAGGCGTATGTGCCCTGTCAGCAAGATGGAAACCTGTGTTGAAACTGAATTGGAGTTGTTGTGGCTGGAGGATTGTGTGATACCGGAGACTTGCATGATTGACATGGATTCTTCGAAGTTTGGGGTTCCCTTCTATGATGTAAAGGGGATTCGTTGCATCGCGATATGTCAACGTCTGTATCAGTTTTGGCTCATAGACCTTATAACCATAGTCGAGGCTTAATTCTGACGTTTTGTTGATTTTCCATTTAGCGTTCAGGGATGGTTCCAACTGTTGTTTTTCCCTTCGAGCCAGAGTATCTAACTCTCCACGTATGTAACATTCCCTTTCATTGACCTGAGTAAAAGTCATTTTGGGAATTAACTGGAAGGGGCGCAGGTTAAGTGTGGTACAAAAGTTTAGGGCATGTGAAATGTTGCGGTGTCTGTCTTTATAAGTATTGGCGGCATCCATCAAACCGTCGGTCATTAAATCACGGTCATCGTGATATCGGCTGATGAACAATGTATAATCAGCTGTGAGAAGTATTTTACGACCAAGCCAAAGCTTTGCCTCTGTTTTGATGTTGGTATTATGATGGATGAGCTGTTGATGGTTGTCTTGATGCAGTGTATAGTTGTTGGTAACATCGGTGAAATAGATTACCTCACGTTGTGTCAGTTCTGTGTGGCCTTTGCTTGTTAAATCCCACTGACCATCTATGCTGATGGAACCATCTTTAAAGAAATGTGTCCATCCAGCGGCTGTATTTATCTTGACATTATTTCCTGTACTATGCTGTTGTGTATTATTCATCATTATCATTTCGTCAATAATGCCTGACATCGAATCTGTGAGTGCAAATTGATTAGTTTGTTCTTTTATATCGCTGTTTTGGTAAACATACTCCGTGGAGAAGTTCACATAGGCAATGTTCAGCGTGTCTATTTCCCATCGTACACCACCATTGAAATATGGGATAATCGAGTGATTGTTGTGATGCTTTTGTTCAGAAAGGTGATTGCTGACAGCATTGGGAAAGTAGTTGAACGTTTCTCGGTAATTCTTACCCCATCGGTCTTCATGGCTAATGCTTGCCGTCATTTCCACGTGGTTCTTCATTAGATGGTGGCCGTGTTGGGCATTCCTGTTATGCTGATAGCCAACAGCTCCAACTTGGCCTTTTCCAAAGCCGTCACTGTGGGGCCTCGCCATCCATGAACTGATACTTTGTACTGCACTGCAATTCATATTGTTGGCTTCACCATAAATCATAATCGGGTCGTTGTCTGAAAGACGGTTGGCAATGAACTCTCCTTCATATTGTTTAGGGTTCTGGTATCTGGCCTTGGCATCTCCATAGAAACGGTCAAGGAACCCAGGCTTGATTTTAAGGTCGAGCACCATGTCCTTGTCACCGTCATCTTTACCAGTCCGTTTGCTCAGTTCAGATGCTTTGGCGTATGCTTTTATGGTTTCCACTGTTTCGGCTGGCAGATTCTTGATGATGGCACTTCCTCCGAAGATATCCTTTCCGTTCATAACAACCTTGACGGGGCGCCCATTCCACGAAAGTCCGTTTTCATTGACAGAAACACCAGGCAGTTGTTCAATCAACTCTTGCAATCGTGCCCCTTCCTCCAAGTGGAAAGCTTCAGGATGAAATAAGATGGTGTCGCCTCTAATGGTGAAGCGTTTCGCCTTGGCTATAACCTCCAACTCATTGAGTAGTATAGCAGAGGGTTCCAGCTTGATGTCTCCCACGTCCACGGTGTCTTTCCGGCTTTCAGAGAACGCACTGAAAGATATTGTTTCAGAATCTTTGTACCCTATCATGGCAGCAATGATTTGTCCGTCTCCTTTTGAGAAAAAAGAGAAACACCCAAGACTGTCTGCGATGTAATCCTGCATAGTCATGCCATATTCATCCAAAGAAAGTACACAACTGAGTGTTGCGTATGGCACTCCATCATGAGTTTCAGCATCAATGACCCGGCCACATATAATGTCTGCTGATGCAGATGTGGTAAATAGAATGATGAAGACTAACGATGAGAGCCTGACTATATGACGGATTTGGCACATGAAAGATTTCTTTTATTTCTAATAAAAAGTTGAATTATAATTAGTTATAGTACAAAGACTTGATTAATCATTGCAATAATAGCTAATAAATACTTTTTCATTGTGCTTAATTTTAAATTTAACAATTAGGTTTTACGGTGTAAAGTTACGCACAAAACCTAAAAGTATAAAGTCTGCACTATGGAAAAGACGATTAGTGGTAAATCCCTTTTTTCTTATTGGAAATGAGAGATTTATGATAAAGATGAAGTGTAGTTTTTCTTCTTAAATATGGAAAGTTGGTATTTAGCTATGGAAAATAGGAGGGTTATAAGAGCTTATATGGACTCTATGAATTCATCTAATGTAATACTTGAATCTAAGGATCCGAATTTTTTCTTCTTTAACGTTTGTTTCCTATGTTGTACGGCAGACGGTGTTATTCCATATATCTCACCAATAGCAGGGTTTGACATGCCTATTCTGACCATAATGCAAAGTCGAATGTCTTCCAAAGTTAATTCTTTGAATTTAGTCCTCATTCTTAAAAAACGTTTGTCATCAATTTCATCGAGTAATTGTTCTATATCGGTCCATTCCTTGGGACTCATTTTAACACGCGGCTTGCCATCTTTCAGTTTCATGGCAACATCAGTACGGTCAATGATGTATTTTTGAAGATGTTTAATGGTTGCTTCTTTCTTTTGTTGGCTTTCTGCCAATGCGAGTTGCTTTTCATTCATCAGTTGAAGTTCTATCTGCAAATGCCGGGCTTCTTCTTCCTTGCGTCTATGTTGTTCCCTATGCATTCGGATCCTCATGATCAAAAGCCTCACAACAAGTAATCCTCCAATAAATATAAAACATAAGGTAATGCCAAAAATCCATACTCTCATTCTGTTTTTGTAAGTTAAGAGAGCATTCTCCTTTTCTTTTTCAATGGTTTCCCTTAGATAGTCGTCTTTAGCCTTTAAAGATTCAAGAAACATATCTTCAGAACGAGAGAAAGCAGAATTCATATAATACAGAATAGAGTCTTTGTTTGAATGTCTTGCAGCTATCTCGGCCAATTCTCGTGCATAAATATATGCCAGTTTTTTATTATCAATAATCTTAGGTGCCATGCAAAGCTCCTTGGCTTTTGCCACAGAATCACAGCTTAGATAATACTGAGCTATTTTCATGTTTAGAATCAACGAATACTCTGAGTCTAATTCTGTTATCTTAATCTTTCTGGCAAAGTCGAGAGCCTTCTGGTATTCACCCATCTCCCAATATATTTCCGCAAGTGTTGCTAATGATTGTTCAAGGTAATTGGTCAAACAACTGTCAATGGCTAAATTATAGGCCTTATATCCATAATTTAAAGCGGACTGAAAATCGGACTTGTTTCGGTATGCTATTTCTGCAGAATAATGGGCTGCATAGGCATATAAAGAAAGTAGGTTTTCGATATTGTCATTACATTTGTCATAGATTTGAATACCTTTTTCAATAAGTCTCAATGCCTCCTCTTCATTACCCCATTGCACTTGTTCGGCAAGTCTTTCGTAAGCAAGATAGCATGTGTGCCAATCCTCTACCTTTTCAGAATACTTGATGGCTTGCCTATAACAATCTTCGCTTAACTTGACGCTGTCTTGAGATGAATACCAGTCACCCATATAGAGTGCAGACTGGGCATAATGCTTGATAATTGCTTGATCTGAAGATTTGTTTTTTTGATATGAATAGTATTTGAAAGCCTGCATAATAAGGGTGTCACTTTTTATTTCCTTATCTTGCAAAACGTCCGTTATTGTGCGTAATAGCGCAAATAGTGCTTTTTCTTCATCTTTCAGTTGTCGTATTTCTATTAAATGAAGATAGAAGTCAGTACTATCTGGATTAAGCGGAAGAAAGCTTTCTGCTTTTGATAGTAGATTCTTCTGCGATGTATGATAACATCCTGTCATAAAGAAAGTAAGTAATAGTAGGAAGTGGAGAGTATTTTTCATATCTTTTGAAGATTGTTCTAGTTTATGCTATGCAAAGTTAAGAAAATAACAGCAAAAGATAGTAGCTATTTTAATAAAAAGTGAAAAGTTTTCCTTCCAATATCACCTGCCTGACTATCGGGCGGGTGTAGGCGTATGGGATATAGTCGGGAGAAGGGATGGGGACGGTAATCTGTAGGTTGGCCTTCTTGCCGACGGCGACGGAACCGTAGTCGTAGGCGAGCCCCATGGCGTAGGCGGCATTGAGGGTGGCGGCATTGATGGCCTCGGTGGGCAGCAGCCGCATCTTGATGCATGCCAAAGACACTACGAATTTCATGTCCGAGGAGGGTGTGCTGCCAGGATTGCAGTCAGAGGCGAGTGCAATGCCCAGTCCGCTGTCAATCATCTGTCGCCCGCGGGCGTATGGCATGTTGAGGAAGAATGAGGTGCCGGGCAGCAGTGTCGGCATGGTGGCGGTGTCGTGCAACAAGGCGAGGTCGGCATCGCTTGCACTTTCTAAATGGTCCACTGACAGGGCACCGTATTCCACCCCGACTGCCACGCCACCCGACGAGGCGAGTTCGCAGGCATGGATTTTGGGGCGAAGGCCATATTGTGTGCCGGCTTTCAGAATTCGGGATGTCTCTTCAGGTGTGAAGAACCCTTCATCGCAAAACACGTCGATGAAGTCGGCGAGACGCTCTTCTGCCACGGCAGGAATCATCTCGTCTACCACCAAGTCTACATACTCGTCTTGCCGTCCGGTGTATGCTCTCCCCACGGCATGGGCACCCAAGAAGGTGGACATGATGCGCACGCGTGAAGTCTGCTTCATCCGGCGGATGACGCGGAGGATTTTCAACTCATCCTCGGTGGTGAGGCCATAGCCGCTCTTGATTTCCACACAGCCCGTACCTGCCGCTGCCATTTCACGGAGCCGTCCCATGGCAGCCTGATACAGTTCGTCTTCTGTCATCTCATGCAGCAGGTCGGCGGAGTTGAGGATGCCGCCGCCACGGCGGGCTATCTCAGCATAGGAGAGTCCTTCTATTTTGTCGACAAACTCCCCCTCACGGCTGCCGGCATAAACCAGATGTGTGTGGGGGTCACACCAGCAGGGAAGTACTGCACCGCCTCTTGCATCGATGATTTTCGTTGGCGAAGCACAGCATTGGTCGAGGTCGTCCATCTTGCCGAAGGCGCTGATGCGGTCGCCGTCGATGGCGAGCCAGGCATTGCGGAGCACGCCCATCTGCTTCATCTCTTCCCCTTGAAGAAACAGGGTCTCCCGTGGGTGGATGCCGCAGAGCAATCCGATGTTGATGATGTAGTTCATTCAATCTCCAATTATTTAAAGATTAAGTTCATAGTTTTCCATGAAGTCCACAGTCTTGGCGATATAGGGATACATCACCACGTCGTGGTCGATGAACGGCACCACTGCACGGTAGGCTTTATGTACGCTTTCGATGAACGGCGACGACAGCATCGGGCGGCGGAACTCCAGTGCTTGGGCGGCGGTGAAGAGTTCGATGGCGAGCACCCGCTCCGTGTTCTCGGTGATGCGCAGCAGTTTGGTGCCCGCATTGGCACCCATGCTCACATGGTCCTCCTGTCCCTGCGAGGTGGGGATGCTGTCTGCCGACGAGGGCATGCACAAGGTCTTGCTTTGGCTCACGATGGATGCCGATGTATATTGTGGTATCATGAATCCGCTGTTGAGGCCTGGTTCGGCCACCAAAAAACTGGGCAGGTCGCGTTTGCCCGAGACGAGTTTGTAGGTGCGCCGCTCCGAGATATTGCCCAGTTCGCTCATGGCGATGCTCAGAAAGTCCATCGGCAGTGCGATGGGTTCGCCGTGGAAGTTGCCTGCAGAGATGATGAGGTCCTCGTCGGGACAGATGGTGGGGTTGTCGGTGGCGGCATTGATTTCAATGTCGACCACTGATTTCACATACGACAGGGTGTCCTTCACCGCGCCATGCACCTGTGGAATGCAGCGGAAGGAGTAAGGGTCCTGCACGTTTTTCTTCGGTTGGTTGAGCAGTTGACTGCCTCGGAGAATCTCGTTGATGCGGGCGGCGGTGGCAATCTGTCCGCGGTGGAAGCGAACGAGGTGGACAGCGATGTTGAATGGCTCAGGTCTGCCGTCGAAGGCATCGAGCGACATGGCGGCAATGGTGTCTGCCCAGGCAGTGATGCGCTTCGCCTTGATGAGCGACCATACGGCGAAGGCACTCATGTTTTGCGTGCCGTTGAGCAGTGCCAGTCCCTCCTTGGGACCCAGACGGATGGGGTCCCATCCCATTAACTGCAGAATCTTTGCTCCGCTCATCTGCTCTCCTTGGTATTCCACCTCCCCCAGTCCCACAAGGGGCAGGCATAGGTGGGCGAGTGGCACGAGGTCGCCGGAGGCACCCACCGACCCCTGCTCATAGACGATGGGGTAGATGTCGTTGTTGAAGAAGTCGATGAGGCGCTGCACGGTCTCCAACCGGCAGCCGGAGTGACCGTAACTGAGCGACTGCACCTTGAGCAGGAGCATGATTTTCACGATATGGTTGTCTACGCGGGTTCCGATGCCGCAGGCGTGTGACTTGATGAGGTTCACCTGCAGTTCCGCCATCTGGTCGGCACTGATGGTGATGTCGCACAGCGAACCGAAGCCGGTGGTGACGCCATAGATGGGCTTATCGGTTTCGGCAATCTTGCGGTCGAGGTATTCGCGGCATTTTACGATGCACTCACGGGCATCTTCGTCAAGTTCCAGTTTGTAGTCTTTGGTGATAATCTCATCGATAAGGTCTTGGGTGAGATGAGCCGAACTGATATGATGTATCATGGTTGGTTGTTTGGGTTTTAGGAGTTTAGGAGTCTAGGAGATTAGGAGTTTAGACAAATGGTTTTTGGGGAGTTTAGGAGTCTGGGAGTATAGAGGTAAGGAGTTTGGGAGTCTGGGAGTTTAGGAGTTTAGACATATGATTACTAATGTGGCCAATCCTGAGGAAGCGGACTATCAATCCTTCATCCTTCATCTTTCATCCTTCATCTATTTTAGGAGTTTAGGAGTCTGGGAGTTTAGGAGTTTAGACATATGACTTTTTGGTTGTTTAGTTGTTTAGTTGTTTGGTTGTTTAGTTGTTTGGTCGTTTGAGGGGGTGGGCGTTTGGTATGTCGATGTACCACAGCGACTCCATTAAGCATAGCTTAAACCTCAAACCTCAAATCTCAAACCTCAAATATTCAATTGATTGATTGCCTTCTCCACAATTTGCTCATCGGCCAGGTGGGGGAGGGTGACGGTGAGGCCGGGCGTGCGCTCCATCTCGCGGCGGATAGCATCGATGCTGCCCCTGTTGCGTGCCCAACTGCGGCGGGCGATACCGTTGTTCACATCCCAGAAGAGCATCTCGCGGATGCGGGCGTCGCTCTCCTCGCTGCCGTCAATCACCATGCCGAAACCGCCGTTGATGACCTCTCCCCATCCGACACCACCGCCGTTGTGAAGCGATACCCAGGTGGCACCTCGGAAGGCGTCGCCGATGACATTCTGCACCGCCATGTCGGCGCAGCGCTGCGAACCATCGTAGATGTTGCTGGTCTCACGGAAGGGTGAGTCGGTGCCCGACACGTCGTGGTGGTCGCGGCCAAGCACGACGGGAGCCTTCAGCCTGCCTTCGCGGATGGCCTTGTTGAAGGAGAGGGCGATGGCGGTGCGCCCCTGTGCGTCGGCATAGAGGATACGCGCCTGTGAACCCACGACGAGGTGGTTGCGACCCGCCTCGCGTATCCAGTGGATGTTGTCGTCGAGTTGTCCGATGATGTCTGCCGTGGCGGTCTTGCGGATTTCCTCAAGCGCCTCAGTGGCGAGTTGGTCGGTGAGGGCAAGGTCGGCGGGGTCGCACGAGGTGCATACCCAGCGGAATGGACCGAAGCCGTAGTCGAAGAACAGCGGTCCCATGATGTCCTGCACGTAGGATGGATAGCGGAACCTGCCGTCGGGCAGCAGCACATCGGCTCCGGCGCGGCTCGACTCCAGAAGGAAGGCGTTGCCGTAGTCGAAGAAATACATGCCGCGAGCCGTGAGTTGGTTGATGGCTGCCACCTGTCGGCGCAGTGACTCGCGCACCCGCTCACGGAAGGTGTCGGGGTCTTCTGCCATCATCCGCTTCGACTCTTCCAAACTCTGTCCCACAGGATAGTAACCGCCAGCCCATGGGTTGTGGAGCGAGGTCTGGTCGCTGCCGAGGTCGACGTGGATGTTGTCAGCCGCCAGGCGCTCCCACAGGTCGACTACGTTGCCGACGTATGCCATGGAGACGGTGCGGCGCTCCTCCACTGCTTTGCGGATGGCGGGCAGCAGTTCGTCGAGGTTGTCGTGCATTTCGTCTACCCACCCTTGTTCATATCTCTTTGTGGCGGCTTTGGGGTTGATTTCTGCCACCACGCTCACCACGCCGGCAATGTTGCCTGCCTTGGGCTGTGCCCCCGACATGCCTCCAAGACCGGAGGAGACGAAGAGCATGCCACGGGCATCGGTCTGACCTGGGCGGAACTTGCGGCGGGCGGCGTTGAGCACGGTGATGGTAGTGCCGTGGACGATGCCCTGCGGACCGATATACATGTATGAGCCTGCGGTCATCTGACC